>VGXI01000025.1 GCA_016873475.1 bacterium
GACAAGGCGCGCGCCCGCGACTACGAGTGGCGGGCGCGCGTGCGCGTCACGGGCCCGCAGGCCTCGAGCGTCTACTGCCGCAACTTCAGCTTCGCGGCCGGCCAGGCGGCCAGCTTCGAGGAGCGAGACGCGCACCCGAGCGCGGTCGAGTACCTGCTCGGCGCCCTCGGCGCCGATCTCGCCGCCGGCTTCGCCAACGAGTGTGCGCGGAGCGGTCTCACGGCCGACGACATCGAGCTCACCGTGCGCGGGCGCCTCGCCGACGTGCTCGC
Source organism: bacterium (assembly GCA_016873475.1). NCBI lineage: Bacteria > bacterium. The sequence goes on from VGXI01000025.1 coordinate 273, forward strand.
GCACCTCGGTCTCGCCGACGGCGACCCGGCCCTCGCGCGCATCGAAGTGAAGTGCTTCCTCTCGACTCCGGATGACGAGGCGGCCGCCCAGGCCGCCTGGCTGCGCGCCCAGGCGCGCTCGCCCCTGCTCGCCACCCTGCGCAAGGCAGTAGCAGTGGACCTGCGCCTCAGCCTGGTCTGAGGCGCCTGGGAAGAGGAGACGCGATGTTCACGGTGACCCAGGTCGGCAGCTGGCCCCGCTCGCGCGAGCTGCTGCGCGCGCTGCGCGAGAAGCAGGCCGGCCGTCTCGCGCGCGCCGACTTCGAGCGCCTCGCCGATGCGGAAGTGCGCCGCTGCGTCGAGGCGCAGATCGCCGCCGGCGTGGACCTGCTCGTCGACGGTGAGCAGCGTCGCGACAACTTCTACTCCTTCATCACCGACAAGCTGGACGGAACGCGCCTGATGTCGCTGGCCGACATGCTCGACACCGTCGAGGACAAGTCCAGCTTCGAGGAGATGCTCGCCACGCTCGACGTGCCGGCCTCGGCGATCAAGAACCCCACATGCGTGGGTCGGCTCTCTCGGCGCGAGCCGCTGGCCGTCAGCGAGCTGCGCTTCCTGCGCCAGCTCAGCGACCTGCCGGTCAAGATCACGCTGCCCGGCCCCTACCTACTCACCCGCTCGATGTGGGTGGGCGCGCTCACGAAGGGCCACTACGCCGACAAGCTCGAGATGGGCGAGGACGTGGTGCGCATCCTGCGCGAGGAGCTGATCGAGCTGGCGGCCGCCGGCGCGGACTTCGTGCAGTTCGACGAGCCCGTGCTGACCGAGATCGTCTTCGGCGAAGCGAACGAGCGGCGCACCTTCATGTGAGCGACCTTGGCCACCCGCCGTGACGCGGGGAGCGAGCTCGCCTACGCCGCCGACCTGCTGAACCGCGTGATCGCGGGCGTCGACGGGGTGCGCACGGGGATCCACGTCTGCCGCGGCAACTGGAGCCGCAACGAAGAAGTGCTGCTCACGGGCGACTACGCGCGGCTCTTGCCGGGCTTCAGCGCCATGCAGGTGCAGCAGTTCGTGCTGGAATACGCGACGCCGCGCGCGGGCGACATCGCCGTGATCGGCGAGGCGCTGGGCGCGCGGGAGATCGGCCTCGGCGTGGTGAACCCGCGCACGGAGACGGTCGAGAGCGTCGGGGAGATCGTCGCCCAGGTGGAGCGCGCGCTGGCCTGGTTCGCGCCCGAGCGGATCTTCCTCAACCCGGACTGCGGCTTCGGCTGCTTTGCGAACCGCTGCGTGAACGACGCCGAGACGGCCACCGCGAAGCTGGCCGCGATCGCCGCGGCGGCGCGCGTGCTGCGCGAGCGCTACCCCGCCACAGCGGGGCCGGGCGGCTAGAGCGCCGCCAGGCGCTTCTGCTGGCTGCCTTCGCGGCGCTAGCCGAAGCGGAGTGTACACGTGTACAAAACGAGCCGCCTGACCTGGTCCTGAGGCGGCAAGTGCTGGCGCGCGACAGTCACGGCCGCCAAGCGCTGGGCTGCCGCCCCAGGTGCTTGCTCACTGGCCGATTGGCGCCGGCAGGGCGAGCGGCTAGGGCTCGGCCGTGGCGCGCAGCTGCGGCCGCCTGCGCCCGGTGAGCAGGGCCGCCACGCCGAGGAAGGCGACGAGGCCGGCCGCGCCGAAGGCGGCCTCGGTCCTCAGCATGCCGCCCGCGCCCCAGCGGCCGTGGGCCCAGCCGTCGATGCGCGTCATGTAGTAGATCGGCGTGTTCGAGAGCGAGGCGTAGACGTTGTACTTCGTCGCCGCGGCGCCCTTGCCCATCGCCTCGAGCACGAAGGCCGTGAAGCCGGCGAAGGTGAGCCCCGTGATGAAGGCGTAGAGCAGCGTGAAGAAGACGTACATCGACTCCGTGCGCGGAGCCGCCGCCATCGCCAGCGCGCAGAGCGCCTGGAGCACGCCGTAGAGCGCGTAGGCCGCCTTGCGGTTCATGCGGTCGCAGGCCCAGCCGCCGGCGAGGCAGCCCAGCGCGGAGACGATCCCGCCGAGCACGCCCGTCGCCACGGCCACAGTGTTCGCCGAGGCCCGCCAGTCCCCCGCCACCGCCGACCAGAGCCCCGAGGCCGCGCCCGAGCCGATGGGCAGCACGCACAGAATGAGCGCCAGCAGGCCGAGGCGCGAGCGCGCGACCTGCCAGAGGTCGGCGCCGACGTCGGCCAGGCGGCGCGTCAGGCGCCCCTCGCGGTGCGCGGCCGGCGGCTCGTCGACGAAACGCAGGGCCAGCGCGCAGGCCAGGCAGGCGATGGCGACCAGCGCCGCGGCCATCCAGGGCGCAGGCAGGCGCTCGGCGAGGAGCAGCCCGGCGCCGCCGCCCAGCCCGTAGCCCCCCAGGTTGCCGGCCTGGAACCAGCCGCCCGCGCGGCCCTTCTCGGCCTCGGGCGTGGCGTAGGCCATCAGGCTCTCGACGGCCATGCCGAGGAAGGTGACCGCCAGGTTCGAGATCACGACGATCGCAGAGAGCCAGGGTAGGCTGGCGGCCGTCATCGGCAGCGCGCCCGTGCCGAAGATGCCGAGGGCGCTCAGCACCGCTGCGATCAGGTACCACTGCTTGCGCGTGAGCGTGGTGTCCGCGATCGGCGCCCAGAGGAACTTCCACGTGTGCGGGATGAAGCCGATCGCGATCAACGAGGCCGTCTGCGCCACCGTGATGCCCGCCTGGGTGAGCAGGTAGGCCACGGCCACCGAGAGGTAGCCGGCCATCGCGCCGAAGGGCACGATGAGCACCATGTAGACGGCCGGGTGCGTGTGGCGGGGCGCGGCGGGGTTCTTCATCAGATCCGCTCCGCGCGCATCACGAGCTGGTCGCCCTCGCGGTGCACGGGCATGGCGAAGGTGAAGCGGTCCACCTGCAGGGCCAGCTCGAGGTCGGCGAGGGGAAACTCGGGGTGGGCGGCATCGGTGAAGTTGCGGCCCCAGGTCGAGACGCGCACCCGCTCGAGCAGGGGCGGCAGCTCGAGCGCGCGCCCGCGCAGGCTGGCGGCGATCAGCTCGGCGCAGGCGATGTCCTCGTCGCCGTCCTCGCCCGGCAGCACGCCCGTGGCGACGAGGGTGACGCCCCCGCGCACGTGGCTGGCCAGGTACTCGACCGTGGCGCGCGCGTTGCAGAGGCCGGCGGCGAGCAGCGGCCCCGCCTTCTGCGCGCGGACCAGCCCCTGCGTGCCGGCGCTGGTGCGCTGGATCAGCGTGTGGCCCGACAGGTCGAGGCCGCGCAGCTCCGACGGCGAGTTGCCGAAGTCGAAGCCCGGCACGCGCAGCCCGTTCTTCTCGCCCATGATCAGGGCCTCCGGCAGGGCTTCGCGCAGGCGGAAGGCCTCGTCGATCTCGCCGGCGAGCACGATGCGCTCGGCGCCCGCGGCGAAGGCGAAGGCGGCCGTCGTGAAGGCGCGCAGGACGTCGATGGCAACCAGCGCGCCGGTGGCCTCGGCGCAGTCGGCGAGCGTGGCGTGGCGGATCTCCAAGGGGTTCCTCCGGGAAGGCCCCATGCATAGCGCATCCCGGCCCGAAAAAAAAGCCCGGAGGCGGGCGCCTCCGGGCCTCGATCGCCGCGCGCCGGGGCTAGAAGCCCAGGCTGTACATCACCTGGAAGTTGAACTGGCTGTGCGTGACGGCCAGCGTCGTGTTGCTGTTCTCCTGCTCCACCTCGGGCGCCACGGCAAAGGACAGGTTCAGGGCCTGCCGCTCGGCGAAGTTGAGCCCCAGGCCGCCCGTGAAGTGGTTCTCCTCGATGGCCGGGAAGAGCGGGTTCACGAACTCGTCCGGGATCGGATTGCTGGCGATGACCGCGCCGCCGCGCAGCACCAGCAGCTCGCTGGCCCGGAAGGCCGCGCCGAGGTTGATCACCGACTGGTCCTCCCATTCCTGGTAGAAGGTGATGCCGACGCTCTCGCCGTCGAGATCGCCGCCCTCGGCCGTGAAGGTCATCTTGAAGTCGGCCATCGTGTCCGCCCACTGAATGAGCTTGTAGTCGGCGGCCAGCACCCAGCGCTCCGCGGGCGAGAAGGCGACGCCGAGGCCCAGCACGGCCGGCCACTGGAAGTCCTCCACCGCCATCGAGCCGGGGATTGCCTCGCCGATGAGGCCGCTGCCGTCGCCCTCGTAGAAGGCCATCACGGCCTCGTCGGCCTCCCAGTCGCTGAGGGCAGTCTTCAGGTGATAGGTGGCGCCGACGGCGAAGTCGGGCGTCGCCTGGTAGACGAAGCCCAGCTTGCCGGCGAAGCCCGTGCCCTTGGCCGCGCCCGTGAAGTCGCTGTCGTCGGCGAACTCGATGCGGGCGTAGTCGTCGGCGGCCAGCATGCCGCCCGTCATCATGCCCTCGATCGCCTGGCCGAAGCCGGCGCTGACATCGGCCTCGCCGAGCACGTGGCTGCCCATGAAGTCCATGAAGGAGCCCGGCGCGGGACCGGAGGGTGCCGCGGCGTCGCCGACGACGAAGGGCATCTTCAGGTCCATGCCGCCCCAGACGAAGTCGAGCGTGGCGGCGAGGGTGAGCTTCTCGTTCAGGGCGTAGGCGACCGGCAGCATCGCGCGGCCGACGCTGACCTGCGAGAGCACGTCCTCGCCCGTCGGGCCGGCCATGAAGGTCTTCGACGCGTACTCGGTGCCCATGCCGCCCTGGCCGAAGACGCCGAGGCCGTAGGTGAGGGCGCCGCCGCGGCGATAGTAGCCGAGCGCGGGCATCCAGAACGCCGTGGCGTCGGAGTCGGCGCTCAGGTCCATCGCCTCCATCGCCACCGCGACCGAGGGGCCGAGCGAGCCGAGGGCGAGGTCGAGGCGCGCCTCGCCATCGGGCAGGAGGCCCAGGGTAGCGGGGTTGTTCATCAGGGCCGCGGAGCCATTGTCGAAGGCAATGGCCGCGCCGCCCATGCCGTGAGCGATCGGGCCGTAGCCCTCGAGGTTCATGCCGTCGGTGGCCGCCGCCGCCGAGGCGAGCAGCAGTAGGCTGAGGGCGACCGCCCCTTGCCGGATCCAGGTCGTGTTCATGCGCACTCCTCGCACCAGGCGGGAAAGGGTCTTGTGAAGACCTTCACAGGGTAGCGCGAACGAGCGCGGCTTCAAGGTCCGATTTGTGTTTCGTGTTTCCGGAACTACAGCGGTGAGCGGCACTTACCGTCTGGCGGCAGTCTACTTCCTGTCGGGCAGGAGGTCCTCGCGGCTCTTGAAGACGCGCTCGGGCAGCTTGTCGTAGACGAGGTAGACGTTCCCCGCGCCCCCCACCCGCAACGGGATGCCCGCCTCCGGCGCCGTGATGGGCGCTCCGAATTCGAGCCGGCGCGTGCTGCCGTCGGCCAGGCTCAGCTCGACGCCGCGCCGCGCGGCCGCGAAGCCGTGCTCGGCGGCGGGATCGAGCACGTCCGTGGCGCGGATGCTGGCCAGGGCGCCGAGCAGCGCGTCCGTCTTGGCGCGGTCCAGCTCCTTCTTGCCCGCCAGCCAGCGGTACTGCGCGCGCCCGGCGGCGCTGGTGTCCGCCGGCGCATCGAAAGTCTTGGCGAGGGTGAGCGTCTTGTCGCCGTCGCTCAGCGCGACCCCGTTCACCTGCTGGCGGTCCACGCTGAAGACGCCGAGGTCGAGCAGCCCGCGCGGCGAGGGCTCGCGGTTCTCGCCCCAGACCCCGATGTCACCGAGCAAGTTGCCGCCTGCCGCGTAGGCGCGCTTCTCGCCGGCCTTCATCGCGAAGCAGCCGGCGGCGCCGCTCAGGCGCTCGCCGAGCAGCAGGTGACCCAGCTCCTTGCCGCCGAGATCGTAGGCGATGAGGTGAACGGCGCGCTTCTCGTCGAGGGCGTAGTCGGCCAGCACCGATTCGCGGTCGGAGCGGAACTCGCCCCTCAGCCCGACCAGCCCGCCGAGCAGCCGCTCCAGCTTGTCGGCGGCGGCCGGGTGGCCGTAGCTCGTGTCCACGCGCCAGTCCATGCCGCTGCGCGTGAGCTCGATCTTGCCCGCGCCCGGGCCGTCGATGACGAGGCGCCCGATGTCCCCCGTCGCTACGGCCGGGAAGAGCACCTCGAAACTGGGCTGCGACAGCTTCGACTCGTGGCTGCTGCGCTGGACGAACTTGAGACCGATCAGCACGAGCAGCACGGCGCCGAGGATGAACAGGGGCCGGGTCTTCATCGTCGCCTCCTAGCGCGCGCGGCCGGCCAGGCCGGCCTGGTAGGCGGCCGTCTCCTTGCGCCGCATGACCAGGCGCAGGATGCCGTAGAACGCGAAGAGCAGGGGCACCAGCCCCACGGTGAAGATGCGATAGGCGAGCTTCTGCCCCGCCGCCAGCGGCTTGATGCTGCGCTCGGTGATCAGCTTCGAGCGGATGCCGATCAGGTCGCCCTCGAGCGCCAGCGCGTCGACCGCGTTGAGCAGGAGCATTGCGTTCTGACCGGCCTGGATGAAGGGCTGCTCGAAGAGCTTGCCGCAGCCGGTCAGCACGAGCTGGCTGGGCGCCGCCTTCAGGCTCGCCGGCGGCTCGGCCGCCGCGGCGCTGTCGCCGGCGGCCGGCCAGGCGGGCCGCGCTCCGGCGGGAGCCGGGAACTGCCCGTCGACGAGGAAGGCGAGCGGCAGCGTGGGCTCGAGCTTCTGGCCCTGCATCGTCACGTCGGCCTGCACGAGCGGCGCCCCGCTGAAGGCCTTGCGCCAGGAGTTCTGGCTGGTGCTGAAGAGGGTCCGGCTACCCAGGTTCAGGCCGGCGAGTCGCGCCGGGTCCTTCGCGAGGTCCGTGCCCCAGAGGTAGAAGAGCGTCTCGATGCGGTTGGTCATCTCCAGCTCGCGGTTGATCTGCTCGCCGCGCACGGCGATCTGCATCGGCGCCCGCACGGGCTCGGCCGTCTGCAGGCGCATGCCCATCACACTGCGCGTGCTGGGGATCGAGATCACCTCGCACTCGTTGTCGAAGAGCATCTCCTGGCGCACGGCGAGGCCGTACTCCTTCAGCAGCTCCTCGAGCCCCGAGGCGCGCTGCTGCGCGGCGATGCGGAAGCCGCCGCGCGGGTCGGACTGGTAGTCGTACTCGTGGTTCTGCACGGCGATCACCGCGCCCACGCCCTCGTGCAACGCGCGGCCGATCTCCCAGGCCTGGCGGGCGTCGAGGTTCGCGGGGCCGAGCACGAGCAGCGCGTCGGCGTCGGGCGGAATCGGCGAGTCCTGCGTCAGCTCGATGCGGCGCACGTCGTAGTGCTCCTCGCTCAGGAGCTGCTGCACGCTCTCCCAGGTGTCGGGCAGCTCGGGGATCTGCATGCCCATCTGCATGTACATCGCCGCCATCTGCGGGTCGAGCTGCGGCCTCGGCGCGAAGAGCGCCACCACGGGCCGCTTCTCCTGGGTCAGCCGGTAGACGCGGCTGACCAGCTCGTACTCGAGGGTGCTCAGGCTCTGCGGCAGGACCTGCGGCAGCAGCTCCTCGGGCTTGTCCTTGTAGGCCAGCGTGATCGCCGAGTAGATCAGCTTGACGCCGATCTCGTCCTTGTCCACCGACTGCACCTGGAAGGGCCGCACGCCCTTGCTCTGCAGGAGCTGCTGCATCTCCTCGTCGTCGCTGGGGTCGTGCACGCCGAACTGCAGCATGCCGTCCGAGGCGTCGGCGTAGTCGCGCAGCTTGTCGCTGACGTCGCGCTCGAGGGTCTTCAGGCCCGTCGGCATCTTGTCCACGCGGGTGACGTAGAACTTCACCTGCACCGGCACGGCGAGGCCGCCGAGGATCTTCTGGCCGGACTCGGAGAGCGTGAAGAGGCGGTCCTCGGTCAGGTCCAGGCGCGAGCCGCGCAGATCCCCGAGCAGGCTGTTGACGACCACCGCGACGCCGATCAGCAGCAGGGCCGCCAGGCCGAAGCCGAGTCGGAAGTTGAGGCGCTTCATCCGTGCTTCCTCCCCTCCAGCCAGTAGACGTTCAGCAGCAGGAACACCGTCGAGAGCGTGAGGAAGTAGGCGAGGTCGGCGAGCAGCACCACGCCCCGCTGCATCGACTCGTAGTGGCCGATCAGGCCGAAGGCGCCCTGGAAGAAGGAGCCGAGGCCGCCGATCCAGCCGTCCACCGTGGCCGCCACCGGGTCCAGGCCCACGAGGTAGAGGAAGAAGCAGGCGATCATCCCGAGGATGAAGGCCGTGATCTGGTCGCGCACCAGTCCGCTGACGAAGATGCCCACGGCCAGGTAGAGCGCGCCGAGCAGGAGCGCCGCCAGGTAGCCGCCGAAGAGCGCGCCGCCGTCCGGGTTGCCGAGGAGGCCGAGCATGATCGGGATCGGCAGCGTGCCGGCGAGGGCGATCAGGTAGAAGGCGAGCGCCGCGAAGTACTTGCCGAGCATGACGTCGGCGGCGCGCAGGGGCAGGGTCATCAGGAGCTCGAAGGTGCCCGAGCGTTTGTCCTCGGCCCAGAGGCGCATGCTGATCGCCGGGATGAAGAAGATCAGGAAGAGCGGCAGGTTGCCGAAGAAGCCGCGCATGTCGGCCTGGCCCTGCAGGAAGAAGGGCGTCATGTAGAGCCCGGCCGTCAGCACGAGGAAGACGATGATGAAGATGTAGGCGATCGGGCTGTTGAAGTAGGCCGCCAGCTCGCGGCGGAAGATGGTGAGGCCGCCGCTGAGGTCGAACTTCAGCGCCTGCGCGAAGTCGAGCTTCATGCGCGCGCCCCCTTTCCGCCGCCGGGCAGGTGCATGTCCTCGGAGCCGCCGGCCTGCTTGGTCAAGGCGATGAAGGTGTCCTCGAGGCTGAAGGGACTCTCGGCGAGTTCCCGCAGGCGCCAGCCGCGCGTGCGCGCGAGCGACGCGACGCCGCCGGCCAGATCGGCCGCGAAGTCTCCGCGCAGCTCGAAGCGCCCGGGCGCCTGCTCGCCGAGCGGCAGCAGGGTCTGGAAGCCGGCGAGGCCCGCGAGGGCGGTCTTCAGATCCTCGGGCACGGCCTCGAAGCCGAGCAGCAGGCGATTCGAGCCCATCGCCCGGCGCTGCAGCTCGGCGATGCGCCCGTCGGCGATCACGCGGCCCTGGTTGATGATCACCACGCGATCGGTCACCGGCGCCACTTCCTGCAGCACGTGGGTGCTGAAGATGATCGTCTTCGTCCGCCCCAGCTCGCCGATCAGCTCGCGGATGCCGATGATCTGCAGCGGGTCCAGGCCCGTGGTCGGCTCGTCGAGGATGAGGATCTCCGGGTCGTGCACCAGCGCCTGGGCCAGGCCCGTGCGCTGGCGGAAGCCCTTGGACAGCTCGCCGATCGTCTGCTTGTAGACGCGGGTGATGCCGCAGGCCTCGCGCACCCAGTCCAGGCGAGCCGCGAGCGCGGCGCCCGCGAGCCCGCGCGAGCGGCCGACGAACTCCAGGTATTCGTGCACGCGCATGTCCGTGTACAGCGGCACGTTCTCGGGCTGGTAGCCGATCTTGCGGCGCACGGCGAGCGGTTGCTCGCGCACGTCGAGGCCGTCCACGGTGACCGTGCCGGCGTCGGGCGCCAGGAAGCTGGTGATGATCTTCATCGCCGTGCTCTTCCCCGCGCCGTTGGGCCCGAGGAAGCCGAGCACGGAGCCGCGCTCGACCTGCAGGGAGACCCCGTCCAGGGCCACCGTGCTGCCGAAGCGTTTGGAGACCTCGCGCACTTCGATCATGCCGAATTCACCTCGCCGGTTGACGATCGCCGGGCGGCCTGAGTGCTGCATGGAGTGTGAGGCGCGCGGCCGGCAAGCGGCCACGGCGCGAGGGGCCACTATACCCAAAGCCCGCGCGGAGTTCCAGGGGTGCCGGGGCCGCCGCCGGGCGGCCTCGCGAAGGGGCCCGCGCCCTTGCGGCCCGGCCCGGCGCGGGCTACCCTCTTGCGTTCCGCCGCGCGGGCGGGGGAGCCGGGTCGGGTCGCCGGGCGAGGACAGCACGCGCCAGGGCGAGCGGACCCGCTCACAATTAAGGAGGGCCATGGGGATCGACTGGGGCCGGAGCGCGCGCATCGCCGAGCACATCTTCGACACGATCGGCCGGACGCCCCTGGTCCGTCTGTCGCGCCTGACGGCGGGCAGCCCGCTCGAGCTGCTCGGCAAGCTCGAGTACTTCAGCCCCTCGGGTAGCCTCAAGGATCGCATCTACCTGAGGATGTTCCGCGCGGCCGAGGCCACCGGCGCGCTGCGCCCGGGCATGACCGTCCTCGAGTGCTCGACCGGGAACGCCGGCATCGCCTGCAGCTTCGTGGCGGCGGCCCTGGGCTACCCGTGCATCATCGTCATGCCCGAAGGGATGAGCGAGGAGCGCAAGAAGCTCGACCTCGCCTACGGCAGCGAGATGGTCTACACGCCGGGCGGCGAGAGCGACGTGGACCTGGCCCTGGAGAGGCTCGAGGCGATCCGCGCCGCCGATCCCGGGCGCTACTGGGTGCCGGCGCAGTTCACGAACCCCGAGAACCTGGCCGCGCACGCCGAGGGCACGGCGCCCGAACTCTGGGAGCAGACCGGCGGCAAGATGGACGCCTTCGTCGCCACGCAGGGCACGGGCGGCACGATCAGCGGCGTGGCGCGCTACTTCAGGGAGCGGGGCGGGGCGGGCGAGTTCTACGCCATCGAGCCGGCCGAATGCCCCCTGCTCGCGCGGCGCCAGTGGGGTCCGCACGGCATCGAGGGCATCGGCGACGGCTTCGTGCCGGAGAACCTGCACCTCGCGCACCTGGCCGGCGTGATCACCGTGAGCACGGCGGAAGCGCTGGCGGTGGCCCGCCGCCTTGCGCGCGAGGAGGGCATCTTCTGCGGCATCTCCTCGGGCGCCAACGTGGCGGCGGCACTCAAGCTGCACGCGCGGCGGCCGGACCTGTGCCGCATCGTCACGATGATCAACGACACGGGGCAGCGCTACTTCACGACGCCGCTGTGCGGCGCCGAGAAGCACGTCGAGGTGCCCGAGCGCGAGCACCCGATGGACGCGCGCACCGTGGCCGAGCTCGATCGCTACCAGTCGGGCTGGCTGATCATCGAGGATCCCCTACCCGCCACCCTGATGGGAGGTGCGCGATGACCGCCCGCGATCTCATGGAGAAGCGCGCCCGCGACATCCTGCCCGACGCCGTGCACTTCCTGCGCGAGATCGTCGCCATTCCGTCGCCGAGCGGCAAGGAGGAGGCCGTCGCGCGGCGCGTGGCCCGCGAGATGGTGCAGCGCGGCTTCGACGAGGTGTCCATCGACGGTTTCGGCTCGGTGGTGGGCCGCGTGGGCGCCGGGCCGCGCACCCTGCTCTACGACGCGCACATCGACACCGTGGGCGTCGGCGACCCGGCGGCCTGGCCGCACGATCCCTTCCACGGCAAGCACGCCGACGGCTGGATCTGGGGTCGCGGGGCGAGCGACAACAAGGGCGGCCTGGCGGCGATCCTCTTCGGCGCCGCCTTGGCCAAGGAAGTGCTGCCGAAGGAGTTCTCGCTGGCCGTGGTGGGCAGCGCCATGGAAGAGGACTGCGACGGCGTCGCCTACAAGACCATCCTCGATGAGGACGGGCTGAGGCCCGAGCTGGCGATCCTCGCCGAGTGCACGGGCCTGCGCGTCTATCGCGGCCACCGCGGGCGCATGGAGATCGGCGTCACCGTGCGCGGCGCGAGCTGCCACGCGAGCGCTCCCGAGCGCGGCGTGAATGCGATCTACGGGATGACCGAGATCGTGCGCGGCATCGCGGCGCTCGGCGACCGCCTGGCGGAGGACAGCTTCCTCGGCCGCGGCTCGGTGGCGGTGACGCGCATCGAGGGCAGCGGACCCAGCCTGAACGCCGTGCCCGATCGCTGCACCATCTTCCTCGATCGCCGGCTCACCGCCGGCGAGAGCAAGGCCAGCGCGCTGGCCGAGATCGAGGCGATCGTGCGCGCGGCGGGCGTGCCCGCCGAGGTGGAGACGCTGGTGCATCGCGCCGAGGGCTGGACGGGCAAGCACGTCGAGATGGAGAAGTACTACCCGAGCTGGACGCTCGATGAGGCGCACCCCGCCTTCGCGGCCGGGCTCGCTGCGGCGGGCGCGGCGCTCGGGCATCCCGCCGAGGCCGGGCGCTGGACCTTCTCGACGAACGGCGTCTACACGGCCGGCATCGCGGGCATCCCGACGCTCGGCTTCGGGCCGGCGGAGGAGGAGTACACGCACTCGCCGGCCGACCGCGTCAGCGAGGAGCACCTGCTGCGGGCGATCCTCTTTTACGCGCTCTATCCGGGCTTCTACGCGGGGCGCTAGAGGGCCGGCGGGGCCAGGGGGCCGGGGCCGTTCGTGTCGAGCGCGGCCATCTCCGTGAGCGTGAGGAAGCGGTAGCCGCGCGCGATGAGCACGGGCAGCACGCGCTCGAGCACCGCCAGCGTGCGCTCGGGGTCGCCGTCGCCGTCGTGCAGGATGATCACCCCGCCCGGGAAGCTGCGCTCGAGGATGAAGTCGGCGATCAGCGTCGGGCTCTGCATGACGAGGTCGTGCGGGTAGACCGAGCCCAGCGCGAGCCGGTAGCCCTCGGTCTGGAGCTGCTCGAGCATGCGGTCGTTGAACCAGCCGCTGCCCGGCCGCAGCCAGTGGCCGCGCGGGCCGCCCTCGCCGGCGATCAGGGAGTCCACCTCGGCGAGCTGATGGCGGAACTCGGCCGGCGTGAGGCCGATCGAGGACTCGTCGTGCGCCATGTGATTGGCCAGCTCGTGGCCCGCCGCGCGCATGCGCGCGAGCAGCGCCTCGTTGCCGGGCACGCGGTCGCCGATGAGAAAGAAGGTGGCGCGCACGCCGTGGCGCTCGAGCAGGTCCAGGATCTTCGGGGTGACAATGGGATCGGGGCCGTCGTCCAGGGTCAGCGCCAGCACGGGCCGCTCGGTCTCGACGTAGAAGAGCACCTCGGGGTTGGCCCGCGCCACCGCGAAGAGCAGCTCCCGCGGCGGGAAGACGATCAGGGCCGGCAGGGCCACACCGAGGACGAGCAGGGCGGCGGCGCCGACCTTGAGCCAACGCTTCATCGACTCTCCGAGGACACGGGAAGCGCGCAGGAGTGCGCTGGCTCAAGATGGGCGCGGGGCAGGCCGCCCGCAAGCTGTTTCGGGGAGGGGAATCCGCGCGGGCGGCCTGGCGCCGGGTCTTCCCGCCCCCGGGGGCGGACGGTTCGGTCAGAGCCCTTGTTGCCACGTGGCAACAAGGGGCGCCGCTCCCCTCTGCCACGCGAGCGAGCTTGCATCCGGGTCGCGCGCGTTGTTTCGCGCGCGAGAGGATGCAAGCGAGCGTCAGAGCCCGAGCGCCCGCACCGCCTCGTCGAAGCTCTCCGGCCGCACGTAGACCACGTAGCCGTAGCTGCCGCGGCCGTCGTTCACGCCGTTCGAAGCGACGACGTTCACCCCCGCCTCGAAGAGCTTCTGGTGGACGCCGACCAGCGCGCCCAGCTCGTCGTCGCCCTGGATGAGCAATGCCTGCTGCGGGCCGCTGATCACAAGCCCCGTGCGCTCGGCGACGCGCGCGAGGCCGGCCGCGTGCTCGGGAAAGAGCACGAGCTGCGTGGCGTTGGCGCCGGCCGGCACGATGTTGAAGGCGAGCAGATTGACCTCGGCCGCCGCGAGGCTGCTCAGGATCCGGAAGGCCTCACCGGGCCTGTCCTCGACCATCGTGTAGTAGTACTCGACGGGACGGATGCGAATGGCCATGCCCCTCCTTTGGCGTTGCTGGCGGCGCTACCTCCCCGTGCGCGCCTCTCCTCCGTCTTCGTCGCGTCCGTTCTCGCGCCCGTTGTCGCGCCACTGGTCATCCTGCTTCATCTCCTTGAGCTCGTGCAACTGCATCGAGATCACGAAGAGCAGGATGACGCCGGCAGTCTGCAGCATGCTGAGCGGCTTGGTGTCGGGAAACATGCTCGCCCCGAGCACCTTGAAGACCTTCTCCCAGACGGCGAGGGCGGCCAAGAGGAATGCAACGATGAAGAGCACGCGCGTGGCCATGTTGCCGAGTCTGGTCATGTCGCCTCCAGGGGTGCCGGGTCCGGGGCGCCAATTGGGCTGGCGGCGGTCTGGCCGGCGGAATGCGCTCCGTTCTGGTCGATTATAGCGAGAATGTCATCGGTTTGACAGACCTAGCTTACGTTCCTGCGCTAAGGGGCGGCGTTGACAGGGCCTCCGGCCGCCGCCACACTGCCCGGGACCCCCTGCCCCCGCCACGCGAAGGGAAGACGCATGAAGGGAAAGCACTTCGGCTGGGCGATCGCCGCGCTCGGCCTCTTCCTGCTGCTCTACACCGCGGTCTTCTACGTCCAGGAGGCCGTGCGCCTGCGCGGCTGGCTGGCCTCGGGGGGCAACGCCACCGAGATGCGCTTCGCAGGCGAGGACAGCGTGCTCGTGTTGCGGCGCGTCGACCCGCAGGACTTTCCGGACGGGCCAGTCCCCGCCGAGGGCGACACGCTGATCAGCTTCGTCACCGCGGCCGGCGACACGCTCGATCGCGCCGGGATCGTCGCCTTCATCGCCAAGCCGGGCGAGCGCTCGCGCCTTACGCTCAAGCACGCCGGCGAGCCGCTCACGACGAGTCTCCTCTATCGCTCGCGCACGGCGGGCGAGATCACCTGGGTCTTCGCGCTCGAGATCACGCGCGTGCTGATCACGCTCGGCTTCCTGTTCGTGGGGCTCTGGGCCGTCACCCGCCGGCCCGATCAGGCCGGCGTGCGTGCCCTGGCGATGTTCAGCTTCGCGATGAGCTCGCTCATGGTCGGCGGCGTTCAGCTCGGGCTGAGCCGCCTGCCCGCCTTTGATATCCCTGGCCAAGAGATCATCGACTACCTGCTCGGCAGCCTCGTGCTCAGCTTCGGGGCGTTCTGGCTGAATCTGCAGCTCTACTTCCCGACCGCGCTGGACTGGGTGAAGCGGCGAGTCCTGCGCGTCCACCTCCTGGTCTATGTTCCCCAGACCTTCGTGATCTTCGCGAGTTTCGCCAGGATCGAGCGGGGCGGCCTGCTCATCTCCACGCTGATCTCGCTCTTCACCGGCCTCGGCTTTCTCGTGCTCTTTCTGCGCAAACGGGCCGCGCGGGAGCCGCTGGTCAAGCGGCAGCTCTCGCTGGTCATCGTCGGCAGCGGGATCGGCCTCGGTCTGCTCTTCGTCCTCGTGATCCTCGGCGCGACCGGAGTGATGGCGAAGCTGCCCGACATGCTGCAGATCGCCCTCATTCAGGTCGCCTTCCTCGCCCTCATGCTCTCGCCGCTCAGCTTCGCCTACGCCTTCGGCCGCTACCGCCTGCTCGAGGTCGAAGGCCGCCTGCGCCGCGGCACCCGCTACCTGCTCGTGACCGGGGTGCTGCTCGTTCTCTTCTTCGCTCTGCTCTACGGGATCAGCAACCTGCTCATCGGCGGCCTCAAGCTCGAGGGGCGCTCGCCCACCCTGGCCGTCGCCCTCCTGCTCGCGATGGGTTTCGCGCCGCTGCACCGCCGCGCGCAGGGTGCCTTTGCCGAGCGGATGTACCCCGAGCAGCGCCGCCTGCGGGCAATCCTCGGCGACTTCCACGCCCGCGCGGCCACTCTCGCCGATCGCAGCAGCCTCTTCGCACGCCTCGAGCAGAGCCTGCGCGAGGGCCTGGGCATCACCGCGCTCGTGCCGGCGATGGTCGAGCCGGGAGACGGCCGCCTGCTCCTGCCGGGCAAGGCAGCCCTGCCTTTCGACGACCGCGGCCAGCTCATGCGCGCCCTCCGCCAGCGCCGCGAGCCGCTGCTCGTCGACGAGTTGCGCGCCAGCGGCCGTCTCGTGCTCGCCGACGCGGAGAACGAGTGGCTCGCCTCGCGGCGCATCGGCGTCATCCTGCCGCTCTCCCTCGGCGACACGCTGCAGGGCCTGCTCTTCCTCGTCTGCGACCGCCACTGGGAGGGCCTCAGCGTGGCCGGCCTCGAGGAGCTGCGCACGCTGGGCGGCCAGGTTGCGCTCGAGTGCGAGAACCTGCGCCTGATCGAGGAGACCCTCGACAAGCGCCGTCTTCAAGAGCAGCTCGACATGGCGCGCAAGGTGCAAGAGGGCTTCCTCCCGCGCAGCCTGCCCGTGACACCCGGGCTCGAGCTGGCGGCCTGCTTCCAGGCCAGTCTCGAGGTGGCCGGCGACTACTACGACGTGCTCGCCCTGCCCGAGAGCCGCACGCTGCTCGCCGTGGGCGACGTCTCCGGCAAGGGCGCCGGCGCGGCGATGATCATGGCCAACCTCCAGGCCTCCCTGCGCAGCATGGCCCGCGTCGGCGTGCCGCTCGGCGAGATGGTCGGCGGCATCAACGACATCATCCACGCCAACACGCGCGTGGAGCAGTTCATCACCTTCTTCGCGGCGATCTACGACCCGGCGACGCGCGAGCTGCGCTTCGTCAACGCGGGCCACAACCCGCCGCGGCTGATCCGCGCGCTGGGCGGGGCGAGCGCACTCGATCCGGTGGGACCCATTCTCGGCGTCTTCCCGGGTCTCAGATTCGCCGAGCAGAGCGTGACGCTCGCACCGGGGGACCTGCTCATCGCCTTCACCGACGGCGTCAGCGAGGCGATGAACTCCGCCGACGAGGACTTCGGCGAGGCGCGCATCGTGGAGGTGGCCACCCCGCGCCGGCAGGAGGCGCCGGCGCAGGTGATGGCCGCGATCGAGCAGGCGGTGACGGCCTTCCGCGGCGAGCGCGCGCTGCTCGACGACTACACGCTGCTCCTCGCGCGCGTGACCGAAACCGGCTGATGGCCCTCCGACGCAGGGCCTGGCGGCGTCAGACGGCCTGCCCCCGGGGGCGGGTGCACAAAAAAACGAAGGCGGCCTGGGCCGCCTCCGTGTGTCGGAACCGAGTCCTCGGCGCCTAGCGCTTCGGCTGCTGCTTGCTCGAGCTCTGGCTCTTCGAGGGCTTGCTCTTGTGGGTCGAGGACTTCTTGTTCTGCATCGGGTTCCTTCTCCTGCGAGCCGACATCCACCGATCCGGGGCCGATGGGCATCTGAGGGCGATTCCGCAGGGCCTGGACGGCCTCAACCCTTGACCCGGAACCGCAGTCGCCCTTCTCGCCCCGCCCAAAGCATCTGCCGTGCCGAATCGGGAAGGAAGCGGCCGCCTAGAGTAATCGATTGATATTGCAGCTGTTGCGGTATTGGCTCCGGCGCTCCGCCAGGGCGTGGAGCCGCCGCGGCATGCAAATGGTGGGCTTCCGGCCAGTTCTGCTCCCGAACTGCGCGGCCCTGGGACCGCCAGCAACGAAAACGCCCCCGGCCGGAGCCGGGGGCGCCTTGCTTCTCGGTGCGAAAGGGGTGGGCTACTTGGCGCCGGCCGCAGCGGGGATCGCCAGGAAGACCTTGCGGATCATGGCGATCGCCTGATCCAACTCGTCCTCGCTGATCACCAGGGGCGGCGCGAAGCGGATGATGTTGCCGTGAGTCTGCTTGGCGAGCAGGCCGGCGTCCTTGAGGGCGAGGCAGGTCTCCCAGGCCTCGAAGCCCGGCTCGAAGACGACGGCGTTGAGCAGGCCCTTGCCCCGCACCTGGGCGATGCGCGGGCAGTCGATGGCGCGCAGCTCCTCGCGCAGCTTCTCGCCCAGCACGGCGGCGCGCTCGTCCAGCTGCTCGTCCTCGAGCACCGCGAGCGCCGCGATGCCCACGGCCGCCGCCAGCGGATTGCCGCCGAAGGTGGAGCCGTGCGTGCCCGGCGTGAAGACCTCCATGATCGCCTTGTCGGCGACCACCGCGCTCACGGGCAGCACGCCGCCGCCCAGGGCCTTGCCCAGGCACATCGCATCGGGGCGCACGCCCTCGTGGTCGCAGGCGAACTTGCGGCCCGTGCGGCAGAAGCCGGTCTGCACCTCGTCGGCGATGAAGAGCACCTTGTGCTGCGTGCAGAGCTTGCGCACGGCCGCAAGGTAGCCCTCGGGCGGCAGGGCCACGCCGGCCTCGCCCTGGATCGGCTCGACGAGGAAGGCCACCGTGTTCGGGGTGATCGCCTTCTCGAGCGCGGCCGCGTCGCCGTAGGGGATGACCGTGAAGCCCGTCGCGTAGGGGCCGTAGTTCACGCGCGCATCCGGGTCGGTGCTGAAGCTGACGATCGTGCTCGTGCGCCCGTGGAAGTTCTCGGCACAGACGATGATCTCCTGCTTGCCGTTGGCGACGCCCTTCTTCTCGGCGCCCCAGCGGCGGGCGAGCTTGATCGCCGTCTCCACGGCCTCCGCGCCCGTGTTCATCGGCAGCGCCATCTGGAAGCCGGTGTAGCGGCAGAGCGCCTCGAGGAAGTCGCCCATGCGGTCGTTGTGGAATGCGCGGCTGGTCAGCGTCACGCGATCCGCCTGCTCCTTGAGCGCGGCGATGATCTTGGGGTGCCGGTGGCCCTGGTTCACCGCCGAGTAGGCGCTGAGGAAGTCCAGGTAGCGGCGGCCCTCGGGGTCCCAGACCCAGACGCCCTCGGCCTTGCTGATCACCACGGGCAGCGGGTGGTAGTTGTGCGCGCCGTAGGTGTTGTCCTTGCGGATGAGATCCTCGCTGCGGGCCATGGCGTGCCTCCTCGCTCGGCCGGCTCCGAAACCGGCCTCAGGTCCCGCGAATATAGGCGCGCCGGGCCGGGCGCACAACCCCTTGTCAGGGGGGAACTTGCGGCACTGGCGGCCGCCAGGGCGCTCCCGGGGGCAAGTGCTGAGGATTCAAGGCATTAGGCCCGAGAGTGCCCGCCTGCTAGAATTGTGGAGTTCCGCTGGGAGGGGTGCATGCGCGCGCTGCTGCTTGCTTTGCTTTTCCTGCCCGCCGCCGGCAGCTCCCTCGCGGGCAGCTTCCGGCTCCAGCCGGACGGCGGCGGCGACTTCCCCGCGCTGCAGACCGCCTTCGAGGTCCTGTCGGGGGGCGAGCCCGACACCCTCTGGCTCGCCGACGGCGTCTTCACGGGTCCCGGCAACTGGGAGCTCTACGCGGTGGACTTCGCGGGGCTCATCGCCTCGGCGAGCGCCGACCCGGGGCGCTGCACGCTGGACTTCGCGGGGCATGAGATCGGCCAGGCCTTCGGCGGCGCGCTCCACTTCGTCGATCTCCGCTTCACGCGGCAGACGAACGAGCTTCGCGCCTACGGGGCCGCGCTCTCGTTCACGCGCTGCGTTTTCGAGGACGGCGGCAGCATCGCCTCCAGTCCGGACGAGTGGAGTCCAATCGTGCTGAGCAACTGCACGACTCGACGTTTGGCGGCGAGCGCGATCAGCTCCGTCGGCCTGATTCGGATCGAGGCCTGTCGCTTCGAGGAGAACCTGTCGCCCTACAGCCTCATCAGCGGCTACTACATCGAGTGTCGGGAATCCCGCTTCGTCGGCAACGTGGCCGGGGGTTCGCTGCTCCGCGTAATCGGCAGCGATGAGTTGCCCGGCAAGCTCATCGTCGCGGACTGCGCCTTCCTGGGCAATGCCGCCGGCGCCTGCGTGGAACTCCGCGACGCCGGCACCGGCAGCGTGCGGGACTGCAGCTTCGCAGGCAATGGCGGCCCGCTATCGGCCGACATTCGCGATGGCGAGGACTTCGGGACGCATTCGCTGGCGATCGCGAGCAGCATCTTCGCCTTTCGCGAAGACGGGGTCGTGCTCCAACGCGGGGGCAGCAGTTCCCCTGTCTCGATCGCTTGCTGCGACGTCTTCGGCAACGCGGGCGGCGACTGGGTGGGCGATCTTGCGCCCTTCGGCGGGATCAACGGCAACCTGGCCGCGGATCCGCTGTTTTGCGACTGGCTCGCTGGGGACCTCACGCTCTTCGACACCTCGCCCTGCCTGCCGGCGAACAACGCCTGCGGCGTGCTGATCGGCGCCGAGGGCCAGGGCTGCACGGATCCCACGGCCGCCCCCGCCGCCCCCGGGGGCGGGTTGCGGCTCGCGGCACTGCCCAACCCCTTCAATCCGAAGGCGCGGTTCGTCTTCTCGCTGCCGGCGGCGTCGGCCGTGCAACTCGCCGTCTTCGACGCCGCCGGCCGCCGCGTAGCAACCCTGCTGGACGGCGCGCCGCGCCCGGCGGGCGAGCAGGCCATCGCCTGGGACGCGCGCGGCCTGGCGAGCGGCGTCTACCTGGCGCGCCTGGAGGCGGCCGGCCGGCGACAGGAGATCAAGCTCACGCTGTTGCGCTGAGCCCGCGGCGCAGGTGCCCGTCTACTTGCGCTTGAGCAGGCTGCGCCAGTCGGTGCGCGGGGTCATCATCGGGCGCAGCTTGATGTTGGAGTGACGCACGTCCTCGCTCACCACCACGCAGTCATTGTCGATGGTGCGGGCGATCCGCTCCACGCGATCGGCGTCGACGCGGTCCATCACGAGATAGAGGAGCTGCACCGGGCCGCTGCGGCCCTTGCCCTCGAACTCGGTCACCCGCTGGCCGAGGTGGCGCAGGCGCTCGGCGATCTCGGCGCCCTGGCCGCGGCTGATCACGCGCATAACCACGTCGCCGAGGGCCAGCTTGCGCTCGATGAAGATGCCCACCGCGTTGCCCACGGCGAAGCCCGCCGCCCAGGCGACCAGGTTGAGCGGCTGGTCCAGCCGCGTGACCACGTTGCTCACGGCGATCACCCAGATCAGCACCTCGACGAAGCCGAGCAGGGACGCGATCAGAATGCGCCCCTTCACGACGGCGATCGTGCGCACGGTGCCGAGGCTGACATCCGTGATGCGGGCGAGGAAGATCGCCAGTGGCAACCAGGCGAGGGGAATCGAGAGTGTCATCGCGCACCTCCGGGTAGGCGCCGGCAAGGAAACAGGACCGCGGCCTCCCGCAAGGGGGCGCCGCCGGCTTGACAGGGATCAAGGCTGCGGCCAGGCTGATCCCACACCCTGGTCGCAGGCCCGCTGAGCCCAAGGAGGCCCCGGTGACCGAGCCCGCCGCCCTCGACGCCGAGGCCGTGCGCACCGCCTTGCGCGGCGTGCTGGACCCCGAGCTCGGCCTGGACATCGTCAGCCTCGGCCTCGTCGAGACGATCGAGAGCGCCCCCGGCAACCTGTCCGTGGGCCTGATCATGACTGCCCTTGCCTGCCCGCTGCACGGGCACCTCGCGCGCGAAGCGGAGGCCGCCCTGCGCCGCGCCGCCCCCGGGGGCACGGCAGTGAGCGTGCGCGTGCTCGACGCGCCGGCCTGGACGCCTGTGCGCATGGCCCCCGAGGCCCGGCGCCGGCTCGGATGGTGAACCCATGACCCGCCGGGATTCCACACCCGCCGCAGACGGCCACGCCCACGCCGCGGGCCATACCCATGCTCCGGCCGGCCACCCCCTGCCGCTGGTGCTGCCGGCGCTGATCTCCCTTCTATTCGGCCTTGTCGCCGGCCTCTGGCGCCTGCCCTGGGACCTGGGCGTCGCCGCCAGCACGGCGCCCCTGCACGGGCCGCTGATGGTGGCCGGCTTTCTCGGCACGGTGATCGGCGTCGAGCGGGCCGCGGCCCTGGGCCGGCCCTGGGCGTGGCTGGCGCCCGCCGCCACGGGCCTGGGCGCCCTGCTCATGCTGCTCGTCGCCGCGCTGCCGCCCACGCTGCCCTTCCGCGCGGAGCAAGCGGGCGGCCTGCTCTTCGCGCTCGGCGCGCTCGCGCTCTGCGGCATCTTCCTCGCCGTGCTGCGCCGGCAGGCCACCCTCTTCAATGGCGTCATGGGACTGGGCGCGCTCGCCTTCCTGGCCGCGAATGCTGCGCTCGCCGCGGGCAAGCCCGTGGCCGCGGCGGTTCCCGGCTGGAACGCCTTCCTGCTGCTCACCATCGCCGGCGAGCGGCTGGAGCTCGGCCGCGTGCTGGCGCCCAAGCGCGGCACGGGCCCGCTCTTCATTGCGCTGAGCGCGGTCGCCCTGGCCGGCGCCCTCGCCGCGCCCTTCGCGCTGCGCGGCGCGGACCGCCTGCTCGGCTTCGCCATGCTCGTCTTCGGCCTCTGGCTGGCCACCAACGACGTCGCCCGCCGCACCGTGCGCATGGGCGGCGTCACCCGCTACACGGCCGTCTGCCTGCTCACGGGCTACTTCTGGCTCGTGATCGCCGGGCTCTCCTTTCTAGCGCGGCCGGGCGAAGTGGTCGGCCCGCATTTCGACGCCCCGCTCCACGCCTTCACCGTGGGCTTCGTGCTCTCGATGATCTTCGGCCACGCGCCGATCATCGTGCCCGCGCTCACGGGCCGTGCGGTGGCGTTCCGCGCGCACTTCTACTGGCCGCTGGCGCTGCTGCACGCCTCGCTGCTGATGCGCATGGCCGGCGATCACGCGGGCGCGATGGCCGTTCGGCGCTGGGGCGGCCTACTGAACGAGGTCGCGCTGCTGCTCTTCGCAATCGTGCTGGTGGCGGCCGTTCGGCGCGGAGCGCGCCAGTCAACCTAGTCCCCGCCATGGCGCCTGGCAGGGCTAGGGCGAGCCACGGGCCGAGGCCGCGCCGAGCGTGGCCTCGACAGTCCTGATGGTGAGCCCCGGCAGCCCACCGCGCTCGTGCAGAAGCTGATGGCAGCGCGCGCACAGGGTGACCAGGTTCGCCTCCTCCTGACCGCCCCCATGCGAGCGCGGTACCAGGTGGTGTACCTCCAGAAAGCGCGTCGCCCCGCAGCCCAGCGCCTGGCAGCGATGGCCGTCCCGCGCGAGGATCCGCCGCCGCAAGGCTGGCGTCAGGCTGCGGGTGAGCCCGCCCCCGGGGGCGAGCACATCGCCATCGCAGGCCGCGCGCGCGGCCAGCGCCGAATCCGCCGGCCGCTCGCCGCGGCCCGTGACCTGCGCGATCGCTCCGCAGTCCGGGCAGCGCCGCAGGATCACCTGGAAGGGACTCGCCGCCACCCGCCCCCGGGGGCGGGTGGCGGGCTGCGCGGGTTCGGCGCTCTCGGCGGCGTCGGCCGCCTCATCGGCCAGCGCCGCCAGCGCGGCCAGCAGCAGCTCCTCGCGCGACTCGCGACGGCCCGCCTTGCGCAGCCGCTCGACGAGCGCTTCCCAGCGGCCAAACTGCTCGGCACTCAGAGCAAAGCTCAGGCGCAGGGGCACTGCCGCCTCCAACGCGGAGCGCGCCGTCTCCGCCGGCGTCGGCGCCAGCGCCAGGTCCGGCTGTGCCGCGGCCCTCTGCCGCTGCGGCAGCGGCCGCGCCCTGGCCGCACAGACTTTCCGCTCCAGCGCCCGCCGGCTCGAGGCCTGCGCCTCGGCTAGCCAGCGCGTCTCCGTGGCCGGTGTCGCCACCGACACCAGCTCGCGCGCCTTCGTCCAGGGTAAGACGCCTGCCTCGACCGCCCGCCGCGTGGCCGGCAGCCGCTCCAGCGCCTCGCTCAGGCGCACGAAAGCTGACAGCTTGCGCTCGGAAAAGCCCAGGGCCTCGCGGCCATAGGCATGGATGGAGCTGTAGCCCAGCTCGCGGAAGAGCTGTTCTCGATGGATCGTGGCAAAGTGGAGCAAGGCACCGCGCTCCGCCTGGCGCAGCGCCGCAAGCCGGGCCGTCAGCGCGGCGTGCAGCCGCGCGGCCCGTTCGGCACGGGTGACCATGGGAATTCCTCAGGAAAGTGCGGCGGGAGGCTTGCGGGGGA
>VGXI01000026.1 GCA_016873475.1 bacterium
CTCGAGCCCTTGATCGATCGTCGCCACGCTCCAGATGTGGAAGCGCCCGGTAGCGACGGCCTCGCGCACCTCGGGAATCAGCATCAGATGCGCTCGTTGGTGGCGGGGATCATCACGCCCTGCTCGCCGGTCAGGCCCTTCGCCTTGCAGACGGCGAAGTAGCCCTCGATCTTCTCGTTCGCGCCGCCGATCGGCTGCACCTCGCCGTGCTGGTTGACGCTGCCCGTGACGGCGATGCCCTGACGGATCGGGATTTCGCCGAGGCTGCTGAGCAGAGCGTAGAGCTCCGTGCTCGAGGCGCTGTCGCCGTCCACGCCCTCGTAGCTCTGTTCGAAGGCGAGACTGGCCGAGAGCGCGAGCGGCCGCTTCTGCGCGTAGGTGGCGCCCAGGTAGCCCGAGAGGATCAGCACGCCCTTCTGGTAGATCTGCCCGGCCAGCTTGGCCTCGCGCTCGATGTCGACGACGCCGGCCCGCCCCATCCAGGTCTTCGCCGTGATGCGGCTCGGTTTGCCGAAGCTGATGTCGCCGAGGTCGAGCACGGCGAGGCCGTTGACCTGCCCCACCCGCTCGCCCGCCACGTCGACGAGCAGGGTGCCGTCGGCGAAGAGCTGCTGGATGCGCTCCTCGATCAGGTTCGAGCGCTGGCGCTTCATCGCGATCGCTCGCTCGACGTGCGCGCGGCCGGCCAGCTTGGCGCCGTCCTCGCGGGCGTAGTAGCTGGCCTCGCGCACGAGGTCGGCGGCGTCGGCGACGCGGGTGGACGCATAGTCGCGGTCGTCGACCTGGCGGGCGGCGTCCTCGATCACCGCGGCAACGCCCCCGCGGTCGAAGTGCAGCAGCCCCTCCTCGCGCACGCGAGTGCTGATGAAGGCCGGGTACTCCTGGCGCGCCTGGGCCATCGGCATGCGGGTGTCGAAGTCCACCTTCACCTTGAAGATCTTGCGGAAGTCCTCGTCGAGCATCTGCAGCAGGTGGTAGATGCGGGCCGAGCCGATCATGATGATCTTCAGCTTGGTCGGGATCGGCTCCGGTTTCATACCGGCCAGGGGCACGAGGCTGTACTGCTCGCCGAGGTCCTCGATCCGCACCTGATTGTACTTGACCACTTTCTTCAGGCTCTCCCAGACGCCGGGGCTGATCAGCACATCGAGGGCGTTCACCACCAGGTAGCCCCCGCGCGCCTTGAGGATGCTGCCCGCCTTGATGAGCTGGAAGTTGGTGACCAGCGCGCCCATGTAGCTCTTGCGCTCGATGCGGCCGAAGAGATTGTAGTAGCTGGGGCTCGTCTCGATGATCACCGGCGCGCCCTCGGTGGCGCTGTTGTCGACGACCACGTTCACGCGGTACTTCGCGAACTTGTCGCTCTCGGATTCGGGCCGGCCGCCGAGAAAGGGCAGCTGCGGCTTCTCTTCCTCGTCGCCGAAGTCGCCGAGTTGCTCGACGACGTGCTGCTGGAAGGCGTTCAGGTAGGCGATGACCGCCGGGTGCTCCTCGTACTTGTCCTTGTAGATGTCGACGATCGAGCCCACCACGAAGACCCCGACGCGGTCCTTGATGTCGTCGATCTTCTCCCGGGTGTCCTTGTTCAGCTCCTTGGCCGCCTTGAGGAAGCGTTGCACCTCCTCCTGCACGGCGACCCGGTTCTGCTCGAGCTGCTCCGTCTCCGGCGGCGAAAGGGCGGCCACGCCCTCGGCATCCAGCGCCTCGCCGTCTTTCACAGGCTGGAGGGTGATGCCCACCTTCGTGAACTCGATCGTGTAGCTGCGATCGCTGGCGAAGCGCTCGAGCCCGCTCAGCAGCTCCTGCTGACGCGCCTGGCTGGCCTGGGCGACGGTCGAGACCTGACTCTCGTAGTCCTTGCTCTCGAAGGCGCGCGGCACCTCTTCGCGTAGGGTGTCGACGAGCTGGTTCATGTGCCGGCGCAGCTCGGCCCCCTTGCCCGGCGGCAGGATCAGCGCGCGCGGGACGTCCGGCTCCTCGAAGTTGTTGACGAAGCAGATGTCCTCGGGTCGCGGCGCGAACTTGACCAGCTCCTCGAGGTGCATCTTGATCAAGGTCATGCGGCCGACGCCGGTGAGGCCGCTGACGTAGATGTTGTAGCCGTGATCGCCGATCTTGAGACCGAACTCGAGGCTCTCGATCGCGCGCGGCTGGCCGACGATCTCCTTCAGCGCCGGCACGCTCTTCGTGCTGTCGAACTCGAAGCTGGACTCATCGCAGGTCCAGCGCAACTGGTCGGGAGAGAGGCGGCGGGCGGCGCGCAGATCGGACATGCGAGTCCTCCGGGAACGGGCCTGGCGGCGGCGGTCAGCCGCGGCAGTATAGCGGCAGCCCGGGCCGCGATGCCAGGGCCACCCCGCCGGGGGATCGAGCGCGGGAAGCGGCGCCGAGACTAGGGATTATACCGAGGGCGCCGACGGCGTGCCGGCGCCGCCCCCACCACGGCAACCTGTATCTGGGATTGAGGGCTTTGTTTATCCTCTCGTCCTAAAGAGTTGTTGCCGCAATCGTTGCTTCTTTGCCACAGCCTCGCGTATGCTTATCGCCTGAACCACCCCGCGTCTTGCTCCAATGATCACCGGATGGAGGGCAACGATGGACAGATGCCTCACAGTGCTCGCACTCGCTCTTGCGGCCGGGGCCTGCGTCGTACCGCAGTCCCAAGCCGCGACCGTATTCACGACCGCGCTCGCCGGCAGCAACGAGACGCCGCCCAACGCGTCGCCGGCTACGGGATTCGCCGTGCTCACCCTCAATGATGCGCAGACCCAGGTGACCTTCCACATCCAGTTCTCGGGGCTCGTCGGCACCGAGACCGCGGCGCATCTCCACCATGCCCCGCCCGGCGTGGCCGGCCCCGTGGTCTTCGGCCTGCCACTGGGCTCGCCCAAGAACGGCGTCTGGCCCGTGGGGCCGACCGAGGTCGCCTGGCTCACCGTCGGGGAGATCTACGTGAACATCCACTCGACCAGCTTCCCCGGCGGCGAGATCCGCGGCAATCTCTCCGCCTCCGACAACGACTACTCGGCGGCGCTCGGCGGCAGCAACGAGGTGCCCCCGAACGCCTCGCCCGCGACCGGCACCGTCTCGCTCTCGGTCAACGACGCCGGGACCGTCGGCATCTACCATGTCGAGTACTCCGGACTGCTCGGGACCGAGACCGCAGCGCACTTCCACAATGCCCCGCCCGGGAGCAACGGCCCCGTGGTACTCGGCCTGCCCCTGGGCAGTCCCAAGGACGGTGTCTGGCTGATGAGTGCCGCCAATCTCGCTTCGCTCCTCGCGGGTTCGATCTACCTCAACGTGCACTCGACCCTGTTCCCCGGCGGTGAGATCCGGGGCAATCTCGGTCCCGCGCCCACCGCGGTGGACGGGTCCGCGCCGAGCTCGGGGCTGACCCTGGGGCAGAACTTCCCGAACCCCTTCAACCCCAGCACCCGGATCGAGTACGCGCTGCAGGCGGACGGACGGGTGACGCTCACGATCCACGACCTGCGCGGCCGCCTGCTGCGCACACTCGTCGACGAGGTGGTCGCGGCCGGGCAGCGCGCGGTGACCTGGGACGGCCGGAGCGACGCGGGCGAGGCACTGCCCAGCGGCGTCTACCTCTACCGCATCCAGGGGGCGGGCGAGCAGCAGACGCGCAAGTTGATGCTCACGAAGTAGGGCCGGCGCTCACGCAGCGCCCGGAGCGTAGGCCTCCGCAGGGTCTTCTGCAGGAGCTCGCCGCCCCCGCGGGCGGCGAGCTGCGTTTCGCAGACCCGTGCGCTGGATCCGTTTGCAGGGTAGGGGCCGCAGGGGGTAGGCTGCCGCCATGCCGCCCGCTGCCTGCCGCCGTTCTCCCCTTCGCCGCGCCATGGCGCTGGGAATCGCTCTCGCGGGCAGCGCCTGCCTGTCACTCGCAGCTTCGCTCTCCCCCGGCCCCGCCGACGCCCCGCGGCCGAACGGCGCGCCTTTGCGCACCTACCGCTTCGTAGCCCCCACGATGGGCACCCAGGCCACACTCACCCTCGTCGGCGAGGATTCGCTCGCCCTCGCTCCCTGCGCTGCCCGCATCCTCGGCAATCTAGCGCGCGTGGACTCCCTGATGAGCAACTGGACGCACACGAGCGAAGTGGCGCGCATCAACGGCGCGCTCGACGCCACGGTGGGCGGCGCGCCGCTCGCCCTCGAGCCCGAGACGGCCCGCGTGCTCGCCGCCGCCCTCGCCGTCGCCGCGGCGAGCGAGGGCGCCTTCGACATCACCGTGGAGCCACTCGTGCGGCTGTGGGGCTTCCTCGGCGGACCCAAGCGCGTGCCGAGCGCGGCGGAGATCGCCGCCCTGCGGCCGCGGGTGGGCCGCGCGCTGCTCGCGCTCGATCCCGCCAGCGGGCTTGCGGCCGCACGGGCGGGCGTGCGCATCGACCTGGGCGGCATCGCCAAGGGCTATGCCGTCGACTGCCTGCGCGACTCGCTGCTCGCCATGGGCATGCGCGACGCGCTCGTGGACCTCTCGGGCAACATCGCGCTGCTCGGCGCCCCGCCCGGTCGCGACACCTGGCGGTTGGGCCTGCGCGATCCCGCCGATCGCGAAGCCACGCTGGGCACGCTCCGCCTGCCGAGGCCGGCCGTGGCGACCAGCGGCGACTACGAGCAGTTCTTCGCCGCCGACGGCAAGCGCTACGGGCACATCCTCGATCCGCGGACGGGCTGGCCCGTGGACTCGCTCGCCTCGGCGACCGTCGTGATGGACAGCGCGATGCAGGCCGACGCCTGGGCCACCGCGCTCTGCGTGCTCGGCCCCAGCGCAGCGCGCCGCCTCGCGCGCGAGCGCCATGACCTGGAGGCCATCCTCGTCGAGCGGCGGGACGAGGGCCCCGACCTGGTTTGGGTCGAGGAGGGCCTTGCCGCGTCCTTCAGCCTGGATCCCGCCCTGGCCGAGCGCTACGCCCTGCGCCGCTTCTAGCTCGCCGCTCCGCATTCCCGCCGATCGCGCATGTTCTTTCCGCCGCACGGCGCAGAATACAGGCCTCCCCTCATCCGAAATCCGACATCTCATGTTTCCTTCCGACTTGGCTCAGGCATTGCTCCCTGCCGGCCCAAGCTCGCGCGGAGGTCGCGCCGGGAAGGCCCGGGTGCCCGCCCCCCTCGCGAGCGGCGCCCGGCACCGGCTGCCGAGGCGGACTGCGAGAGCCGGGCCGGAAGGAGGCAGGGTGGTCGCCAGGACGGACGATCGGCAGCGACGCGCCGCACAGGCGGCGAGCGCCGCCCGCTTCGCCGCGCTCGGCCTGCTCGCGCTCGCGAGCGGCGCCTGCCGTGCGGCCGGGCCCGCGGCGCCGCCGCCGGGCGGCGACTCCGTCTTCGTACTCGACGCGCCGCGCTTCGCCGCCGAGGTGCGGCCCGTCATCGTGGCCGAGGGCTGCAACAACGCGGCCTGCCACGGCGGCGGCCCCCGCGGCAGCTTCGCGCTGTCCCCGCCCGACGACCCCGACGCCGACTTCGACTTCACGCAGGCCGTGCAGCAGGTCCACGGCTGGGATCCGCTCGCCAGCCCGCTGCTGCTCAAGCCCCTGAGCCGGGAAGCGGGCGGCGTCGATCACGCGGGCTCGGCCCTGGCCGGATTCGACAGCACCGACGATCCCGGCTACCGCGCGATCCACGACTGGATCCTCGCGGGAGAGTGGCAGTGATGCGCGCCGCGCTCTCCATTGCGCTCTGCGCACTCGCCGCTACGGCGGCGCCCGCGGCTGCGGCCGGCGAAACGGCGGCGGTCGAGTACCTGACGCCCGCGCTTGCGGACAGTCGCCTCGGCCTCGCGCCGGGCGCGCGTCCCTACCAGCGGCGCTTCGCCTTCAGCATCGGCGCGGGCGAGCTCGGCGGACAGCGCCAGTACCTGCTGCGCGGCGCCTACTGCCCGCGCGCCTGGCTGGCTTGGGAGGCGACGGTGGCCCACAACCCCGCGTCGTCCGTGCACGCGCTCTTCCACGACTTCGGGCTCGTGCTGCGCCGGCCCCTGCCCTGGCGCCTGCAGCCCTACCTCACGGCGGGCTATGGCATGATGATCGCCTTCCCCGGCGGCGCCCTGCTCGCCGACTCCGTCACGCGCAACGTGCTCAGCGCGGGCGGCGGTCTCGAAGTCTTCATCCGCGACGACCTCGCCCTGCGCCTGGACGCGCGCGGCCGCCGCGTGCTGCACCCCGCCGAGGGGGAAACCCTCGTCTACGACTACGCCGATTACAGCGCCGGCTTCGTCTTCTACCGGAGCCTCGCACGCTGAGCCTTCGCCTTCACCGGGAGAACCGCAACCGCAAGGAGCTGCCCATGCCTGCCACCATCGCACGCTCGATCCGGCCTCTCCTTCTGGCCGGGCTGCCGCTCGCGGCCCTGGCGCTGGCGAGCGGCTGCCGGAAGGACGCCCCGCAGGACGCGATCGTCGGCGACCAGGCCACGCCCGCGCTTGTCTTCGTCAAGACGGAGGCCGAGGAGACGCTGAACCGCACCTGGGGCGGGGGTAACCTCTACAAGCTCGCGCCGATCGCGCCCGACGGCGCGGTGACGCCGATCACCAACTTCAACGGCGCAAGCATCAGCGATCCCTGCGTGAGCTGGGACGGCGAGCGCATCCTCTTCTCGATGCGCGCGCCCGGCGAGTCCGACCGCAATATCTGGGAGATCGGCGCCGACGGCACGGGCCTGCGCCGCGTCACCAGCGGCGGCGGCCACGACTTCGATCCGCTCTACCTGCCCGATGGCGCGATCGTCTTCACGAGCAGCCGCGCCGGCGAGATGGACGAGTACAACCACTCGCCCGCCGAGCACCTCTACGCCTGCGACGCCAACGGCGGCAACATCGAGCGCATCAGCTTCAATCAGAGCGACGACTTCGATCCGGCGATGCTGGCCGACGGCCACATCATCTACACGCGCTGGGAGCACTTCGGGACTTTCAATCGCTTTCCGCTCTTCTTCACGAACCCTGACGGTACGGGCACCTTCCACATGTACGGTCCTCACGACCGCAACTTCTTTCACGCCCAGCCCACTCCCGACGGGCGCCTGATCGCCGTCGAGAGCACGCGGGTGAACGAGGATGCCGGTCCGATCGTCGTCATCAAGCTGGAGAACGGCCCCGCCGATCCGGCCCCCGGGCCCGACAGCGACTACTGGGACGTGCTCACCCCTGATGTCAACACCGACGGCGCACCCTGGGCCTATGGCGCCTTCAAGTACCCCTTCCCGCTGGGCAACAACCGCTATATCGCGAGCTACACGCTGCCCGCGGCCGAGGACGAGCAGGCAGACTACGGTCTCTACACCTTCACTCTGAGCCAGACGGGCGCGGGCACAGCCGAGGATCCGGCCACGCTGAGCCTCGACGCGCTGAGCTTCCTCTACAACGATCCGGCGACCAACGAGTACGACGCGCAACTCCTGTGGCCGCGCGAGAGGCCGATCGTGATTCCGCGCGCCGTGGACTCCTCGCGTGATTCCGGCACCTTCCTCGCGCATGACGTCTTCAACCGCAGCCTGCAGGACGACCAGGAAGTCCCACTGCGCGGTGTGACGCCCGTGCCGCAGATCGCCGTCTTCGCGTCCCGGCCCACGCAAGCCGGCGAGACGAACGACTTCTCGGCCAACTCCTTCGAGAAGCGCGCCTTCCTCGGGTATGCACCCGTACAGCCGGACGGCTCCTTCAAGATCGAGGTTCCCGCCGACACGCCGATCTCCTTCGCGACGCTCGACGAGCATGGTCGTGGCTTTGTCGTCAAGCGGACCTGGCTCTACGCGCGGCCTGGTGAGGCCGTGAACCAGTGCACCGGCTGCCATACGGACCGCGAGCGGGTCACGGACCCGCCGACCAATCCCTTCCCGATGGCCGACATGCTCCCCGCGACCGATCTGAACCTGGATCCTGAAGACTACGAGGTCATCAACTACCTGGACGATATCGGACCCATCGTCGAGGCCAAGTGCGTCGCCTGCCACCAGGTGACGGTGAGCGCTCCTGGCGACACGCTCTGGGCGCCGGCCGGCCTGGACCTCGGCGCTCAGCCGGACACGCTCGAGATGGGCCAGATCTTCCCCCGGGGCTACGTGAACCTCTCCGGCGAGTCGGAGCACCTGGAGGATCAGGTCGTGATTCCGGGTTTCCCTCGCCGTTCGACGCTGATCGATGCCACCGAGGGCCTTGGCAGCTGGGAAGGTCGCGGCCGTCATCCGGTCGGCGCGAACACACTCACCGACCGCGAGCGCGAGCTCTTCCGCCTCTGGGTGATGCTCGGCGCTCAGTACCGCTAGGAGCAAAGATGCGCAAGACCATCGCCCTGACCCTGCTCGCGTGCGCGCTGCCGGCTGCGGCCGGCAGCGCACCGAGCAAGCCAGACCCGGCGTGGATTGCCCTGAGCCGGCACCCCCTGCTGCCGCTGGACGCTCCGGCAGGCGAAGCCCCACGCGTCGCGCCCCCCGTGGCCGGCCGCCCCCTGCTCCTGCACTTCTGGGCGAGCTGGTGCGCACCCTGTCGGCGCGAGCTGCCGGACCTCGACGCGCGTCTCGCTCGCTGGCTGGACGCCGGCCTCGAGCTGCGTGCCGTCTCCATCGACCGCGAGCCGGAGAAGGCGCGCCACTTCGCGGCCGAGCTCGCGTTGAGCATGCCGCTCTACCTCGATGGTCCGACCGGTCTGGCGCGCACGCTCGATCTGCCGGCGCTCCCCTGCACCTACCTCTTCGATGGGGACGGCACACTGCGCTTCGTTCTGCGCGGTTCGAATCCGCAGGACCTTGCCGTGCTCGAGTCAACGCTCGGCCAGATGCTGCCGCCTCAGGCGGCGCCGGCCCCAGCAGCGCTGGGAGCCCGCTGATGCTGCGCGTCCAGCCCCGCCCGCTGCTGATCGCCATCGCGCTCACGACCGCCTTCGCCGTCGGCGGCTGCGCCGGCGCGCGTCCCTACGAGCGCGAGCTGCTTGCGGACCCGATCATGGACTTCGCCGTCGAGAGCGGGTCCGAGGCTCGGGAACTGAAATGGTTGGAAGCGCGCGAAGGCTCCCTGGGTGGAGTCGGCGGTGCCGGAGGCGGCTGCGCATGCAAGTGAGCATCCGGCAGTGTGCGGCCTGCCTGGGGCTGCTGGCGGCCGGCGCCGGCGGCGCGCTGCCTGCGCGCGCAGACTTCGCACCCGAAGAGCAGAGCGCGGGCGTGCTCTTCCACTACTTCGCCGACCTGGAGGGCGTCCAGGTGCGGTCGCACTATCTCGCCTACGGACTCGACCTGGGCGGACACCGACTGGACATCGAGTTCGACCACGAGCGCGTTCTGATTCCGGCTGTGCAGGGCACGATCGGCAGCCAGGAAGCCGCCGATGCGATCACCGCCGCCAGCCGGCCGATCGCCGGCGCCGGCGATGCCTTCAGCGACTACACGAAGATCCGCAACGCTCTGCAGGTCGGGATGGCGCTCGGCCCGGCGACGATCGGCCTCTACCGCTCGGAAGAAGTGGACTACCGCGCGAGTCAGGTCTCAGCGGGCGTGGCGCGCGACTTGCTCGGCGAGCAGCTCAATCTCGCCCTCGGCGCCAGCTACGGCTGGGACCGGATCGAACCGCTGCGCGACGAGGAGTCGCCTGCTCCCACCGACAAGAACAGCCTGCACTTCAATCTCGTCGCAACGCAGATCCTCGATCCGCAGACGGTGCTGCGACTGGGAATCGAGGTGAATCAGATGACCGGCCTCCAGCACAACGTCTATCGCGCAGTCTACGCGGGAGGTCAACGCCTGCCCGAGCTGCACCCCGACATGCGGCGACGCGAGGACCTCTTCATCAAGCTCAACCGCTACCTCGGCGAGCGGGCGAGCCTGAACGCCGATTACCGCTACTACCGCGACGACTGGCAGCTCGACTCGCACACGCTGGGCCTGCGGCTCAACCAGTACCTGGGCGAGGACCTCACCGTGCGCTACCGCTATCGCTACTACAGCCAGAGCGGCGCCTGGTTCTGGGCCGAGGAGTACGCGACGACCGCGGGCATCGACGGCTATCGCAGCGGCGACTATCGGCTCGGCGCCTTCGACGCGCACCTCTTCGGCGGCCGCCTCGAGTGGGCCCCCGCCGCCCTCGCGGCCAGCTTCGGCTGGCTGCGCGAGGCGCGCCTGCGCCTGGGCTACGAGCGCTACTTCAACACCAACGCCTTCGCGGCGAACGTCTTCGAGACCGGGCTCAGCCTGACCTTCTAGGACGGGGAGCATTGCGAAAGGAGCTCACCATGCGAAGCATCCATCTCGGGTTCGCGGCGGCGCTCGCCCTCGGCGCCGGCGCGGTCGGCGCGCGGGCGGCCGACTTCACGCCGCTCGCCTTCCCCGGCGCTGGCGAACGCACGCTGCTCGATCGCCGCGCGAGCCGCGCCGATCTCGATCGCGAGCTGTTCGGCGGCACGGCGGCCGGCCTGATCGTGGGCCGCGTCGATGTCTACGAGCGCTTCCCCTATCTCGAGGCGCGCTACCTGCAAGTGGTCAGCGACCCGGTCTGGAACCGCCTGCTCTACGGCGATCCCGCGACGGGCCTGGCCGCCTACACCGGCGAGGGCAGCGCGCTCGGCGCGCTGGCGGCGCCGCGCGGCCTGGCCGCCGACGACGCCGGGCAGGTCTACGTCGCCGACAGCGGCAACGACCGCGTGCTCGTGCTCGCCGCGCGCTACGACAGCGAGGCCCTCAGTCTGACGCCGCTCTATGTGATCGTGGATCTCAAGGCACCCGGCGACCTCGCCTGGTCCGACGGCGGCACGCCCTTCGATGCGCGTGACGACCGCCTCTTCGTCGCCGAGACGGGCGCGAACCGCGTCGCGAGTCTCGCCATCACGCAGGGACAGTTCGCGGTGCGCGCGCGGCTGGGCGCGCTCGGCGGCGGCAACGGCCGCTTCGCCGGGCCGGTGGCCGTCGCCGCGACCTGGGACGCGGCGCGCGCCGCGCACCGCATCCTCGTCGCCGATGCGCACGGCGGTCGCCTGGTCGAGCTGAGCGAGACGGCAAGCGGCCTGCGCTGGGAGCGCGAGCGCGCGCACGGGCTCGGCGTCGTCACCGGCCTCGAGTTCGACGCCGCGGGCAACCTCTACGCCGCCGCGCCGCGGGCGGGCGTGCTGCGCAAGTTCTCGCCGAGCCTCGCGCCGCAGGGCGACCTCGAGGCAGCGCTGAATGCGCCGCGCGACTTCTGCGTGCCGGCGGTCACCGTGCACGATCACCGCACGGGCGAGCAGACCCGGCGCCGCGAGGCGGCGGGGCTGCTCGTCGAAGCCTGGAGCGAGGGCAGCGGCCTGCGCCTCTACAGCCTGGCCGACGAGCAGGGCGCACCCGGCGCGGGCGCCGCGCCGGCCAGTCTCGCGCTGCTCGGCAATCATCCGAACCCCTTCAACCCGAGCACGACCCTTCGCTTCAGCGCCCCCGTCGGCGAAGCGCCGCTGCGCCTGAGCATCCACGACCTGCAGGGGCGCCTGCTACGCGTGCTCGCCGAGGGGCAGTTCGCCGCGGGTGAGCACGCGGTCGTCTGGGACGGCCGCGACGCGCACGGCGAGGCGCTCCCCTCGGGCGTCTACTTCAGCCGGCTCAGCCAGGGCCGGCGCCTCGAGCAGGGCAAACTGCTCTTGCTGAAGTGATGAGCCGCCTGCGCAGGCAGCGCGCCCTGAGCGCCTTGGCTCTCCTCCCGCCGCTCGCGCTCGCAGCGGCGGGAGGCGCTTGCCTCGAGGCGCCCGGCATCGAGGAGACCTGGACGCGCCTTGAGCTGCTCGCCTCGGCGCCCACGGCCGCGACGCCCCTCGCCCTCGGGGACACGCTCGCGGTGAGCGCCGACGCCCGCATCACTTTCCGCGCGATCCGCACGGGCGAGCTGGCCATCGAGCTGCGCCGCGGCGACGCCGCGCTCGCCGCCGCGCATCCCCTGCGGACGGACGACGATCCGGCGCAGCACAGCCGCCGCGTGGAAGCTCTGCTCGCGGCGACAACCCCGGTGGCCGGCGCCTCGCGCGCCGTCACCGGCTTCGATCACCTGATGATGGACCTCGCGCTGGACTTCCGCAGCCAGGTGCCCGCCGACCTCGGCGCCGGCGAGGCGCTCTGGCTGCTGCTCTTCTTCGGGGAGGGCGAGGAGATCCGCCGCGCAGGCATGGCCGACACCGTGCTGGTCACGCCCGTCGCGATGGACAGCCTGGAGATCCTCACGACGGGCTTTGCGCTGCGCATCGAAAGGGGAACGCCGTGAGCGCGCGCTGGCAAGCGGAATCCTCGGCGCCGCTCGCGCGGCGCCCGGCCGCGCCGCGCGAGCGGACGCAGCGTCGGCTCGGTCTCGCGATCGCGCTGCTCCTGCTCACCGCGCTGAGCGCATTGCTCGCAGTGCGCCCCGCGCGGGCGGCCCTGCGCGTCGAGGCGCTGGCGGGCTTCACGCGGCCCGACGCCGACTTCGCCACGTTCCGCTGGGACACGGGGCCTCAGGTCGCGGCCGGCGGCGGCATTGCGCTCGAGCGCGGCCCGCTCGCGCTGGGACTGCGCCTCGCCCATCACGGCGGCGCGCAGGCGACCGGCCTGCCTGCGGGTCCCGCGGCCCTCGCGCTCGACCTGACGAGCCTCGAGCTCAGCCTCGGCCACCGCGTCGCGGCGCTGCTGGGCAGCGAGTGCTGGCTGCAGGGACATCTCGGCTGGCTGCGCCTAGCCTACGAACCGGAGCGCCTCGGTCTCGCCGGCGCGGGCGGCGACGGCGAGACGCTCTGGGTGGACTTCCCCGCCGTCGACACCCTCTGCGGCGGTGGCGGCCTGCACCTGCGCCGCGGCCTCGGCCGCGCCCTGGCGCTCGGCCTCGAGCTGGACGCGCTCGCCTTCGCGCTCGACAGCGCGCGGCGCGTGGAGGACAGGCTCGTCGAGGAGCGCGAGCGGCGACTGAACTGGCGCCTCGGACTGCGCCTGGACTGGTTCCCCGGGGCCTGAGCCCCGCGAAGGCGCTGCGCTTTGCGCGCGGCGCCGCAATGCGAAGGAGAACGAGCGTGCTTGCATCACCCTCTGCCCGGCTGCGGCGGGCTTCCTGGCTGCTGGCGATCGGACTCGCTGCCCTGCCCGCGACGAGCGCGCGCGCCGAGGCGGAGCCGGCGGCGCCGGCCGCCAGCGCCGCCGACTCGAGCGCGGCGCCGCTCTGGTCGACGCCGCTGAACGGCCCGCACGTGCTGCGCGAGAAGTCCGTGCGCCTGAAGGGCGATGGCGAGCAGGTGCTGCGCAGCGGCCCGGGCCCCGAGTTCGCGATCGTCGACACGGGCAAAGCGGGCGCGGCCTACAAGGTCGTCGCCAAGCGCGGCGATTGGATCAACCTGCGCCTGGACGACGAGCGCACGGGCTGGATCCACGCCGATCTCTGCGCCGAGTTCGACGATCTCTCCGGCCTCGAATTCCGCCCCAACCCGCGGCTCTTCTCGCGCGCCGGCTGCTTCAGCCTGCGCGCCTACAGCGGCGCCTACGCCTTCGATCGCAAGAGCAACTCGCTGGTCGTCGGCGGCGGCATCGGCTACCAGCTGCTCGATCACGTGGAGATCGAGGGCGGCCTCGCCTGGACGCGCGTCGCGCGCCCGGCCGAGATCGTGGAGAGCCTCTTCAACCTCGCCCTCGAGGAGGAGCAGTTCCACCTGCTCTACTACTCCTTCAATCTCAATCTCAAGCTGCTCCCCGGCCGGCAAATGGAGCCCTTCCTGACGGGCGGCGTGGGCAGCAGCATCCTGCGCGGCCAGACCGAGTCCAGCCTGAACCTCGGCGCCGGCAGTCTGCTCTACTTCAGCAAGCGCCTGGCCATGCGCTGGGAGTTCCGCAACTACCGCTTCGCCTCCGGTGCCGGCACCGCGCGCCGCGACAACAACAACGTCGAGTTCAGCCTCGGCAGCAGCCTGCTCTTCTAGGAGACACCATGCGCATCGCACGCCTGCGGCCCGCGCGAGGGTCGCGCCGCTTGCTCCTCCTCGTCCTCGGCGCCGCGCTCGGGGGCGCCGCCCCCGCGGTAGCCGGCGAAGCGCCGGCGCAGAGTGCGCGCGCGCAGCTCGCCCTCGCCGAGGACGCCGCCCGCGCCTGGGCGTCCGACGCGCGGCTCGTCTACCTCGAGAACGACGCCGCGCCCGATGCCCGGGGTGCGGCCGCGCGCTGGGGCTACCTCTTCCACTCGGAGGCGCGGGCCGCGAGCCGCGTCTACTCGCTCGCCGGCGGCCGCATCGAGGAGGCGCGCGATCTCGCCTTCGCCTTCGCGGCGCCGCCGCTCGCCCCGGACTGGCTGGACTCCGACGCCGCGCGCGCCGCGGCCGAGGCCGCCGGCGGCCGCGAGTTCTGCCTGAAGCAGAGCGGACGCCTCGAGAGCCTCGTCCTGCTGCGCGGCGCGCTCTTTCCCGAGCGGCCGGACCTCGGCACCTGGGCGCTCATCTACAGCGCGCCGCAGGCGCCCTCGCTCACCATCCTCATCGACGCGGCCAGCGGCAAGCGCGTCCGCACCTGGAGGGGCTAGCATGCGGGGTCCTTCGCTCATTCTGCTCGCACTCCTGGCGGGCGCGGCCGGCGTCGCCCACGCCGAGGCGCCCGCGCCGGTACGCGTGGAGCGCAAGGCCAGCGACGCGGGCGAGACACCGACGCTGCGCTGGCTGAATGCGAATCGCGACTTCCTGCGCGCGCGCCTGGACCTGCTGCGCCAGCGCGCGCTGCCCGCAAGCGGCGAGGCCGCGGCGCTCGACGAGCGCTCGCTGCTGCTCGCGCGCCTGCTCGGCGAGATCGACGCCGCCCGCGACAGCCTGCGCATCGAGAGCGCGCTGCTCGCCGACAGCAGTGCGGCGAGCCTCGGCGCGCTCGGCGAGCTGGCGGCGCGCCTCGATCGCTTCGACGCCCTGCTCGACGGGCAGAGCCGCCGCCTCGCCACCCTCGACAGCCTGCTCGCCGGCGAGCAGGAGACGGCCCTGCTCGTCCTGCTCAAGGGCCTGCCGCCCGCGCTCGAGCCGACGAGCCTGACGATCCACGACCGCGATGGCGACAGCTGGCAGGTCACCCTCGGCGAGGCCGAGCGCGCGGCCCTGCGCCGCGGCGGTCTCGTCGAGGTGCTGCACGAGTACGTCGAGCCGCGTCTGCACCGGCTCGAGTTCGCCTTCGGCGGCGGGGGCCGTCTCAGCGTGGCGGCCCAGACGCCGCGCGATCGGCTGACCCTGCTGCAACTCGATCTCGGCGCGCTGGACTCGGAGGCCGACCTCAGCGCGGTCACCGCAACGATCTGGCAGGATTGAGGTGGCCACGATCCGCAGCGCAGTGCTGCTCGGCGGCGCCCTGCTCGCGCTCGCCTTCTCGGGCGCGCGGCCTGCCGCCGCGGCGTCCGCCGGCGCGCCGGTCGATAGCCTGCGACCCACGCCGCAGCCGCTCGATCCCGCGAGCGCCGCTGCGCTCGGCCTCGGCCGCGCGCTCGGGCGCTGGGGTCGCGTCGCACCCGAGGCGGCGCTGCTGCCGCTTGCCGAGAGCCGGCGCGCGCTGCTCGCGGGTGAGGACGCCGCGCGCGCGAACCTGCTCGAGGCGCTCGCCGCGCTCGCGACCGGCGACGGCGCGGCGCTCGCCGTGCTGGCCGAAGGGCCGGCGAACGCGGCAAGTCCCGCGCTGCGCACGCTGGCCCTGCTCGTCGAGCGCGGCGAGGACTGGCGGCCCGGCGACCCGCCGCTGCTCGCGGCCCTCGCCATCGAGGCCGCGCTCGCGCGGGCCACCCGCCTTGATGCCGTCAACGCTCCCGCCGCGCTGCCGCGCGCGCGCGCCCTGCACGCTGCCGCCGACGAGAGCCTGCCTCCCGCGCTCGCGCTGCAGCTCGCCGCGCGTCTCGCCGAAGCGGCCGGCGAGGATGCCCAGACCCACTGGCGCGCGCTGGCCGCCCGCGTGCCCGCCAGCGACTGGGAAGCGGCGCTGATCGCGGAGGCCGCGCATCGCGCCGAGCCGGCGCCGCCCGCGGCGGGCGATCGTGGACGTCTCCTCGCCGCCCGTCGCCTGCTCGACGAACGCCGCGGCGAGGAGGCCTGGCCCCTGCTCCTCGCCGTCGAGGCCACGCGCGCCGAGGAGCGCGCGCGCCTCGCCGCGCTGGATCCGGCTGCTGCAGCCGACTCCCTGCTCGCCCTCGCCGGTCCGGGTGGGCTCGCACTCGCGGCCGAGCCCGTCGCCGCGCTGCTGGCGGCGATCGACGCGGCCGCGGCCGATCGTCGCCGAGCGCTCGACACGATCGCCGGCGGCGCAGCCCTGGCGCTCGCTGCCGGGCCGGCCCCGAGCCTGCGCCTCGCGCCCGCCGCCTGGGACAGCCTGCGTCGCGCCGCCGCTGGCCTGGGCGCCGCGCGGCGTCAGGCAGCCCAGCGCGGCGCTGCGCTCGACGCGCGCCGCGCCGATCGCGCGGCCCGCGACCGCTACCTCGACGGCGAAGCGGCGCGCCTCGCCGCGCTGCGCGCCGAGCTGGCCGCCGCGACGGGACCGATCGACAGCCTTGGCGCGGCCGCCCGCAGCGAGGCCGCCGGACTCGCGCGCGTCCTTGCCGACCATCGAGAGGCCCTGCTCGCGCGAGCGGCCCGTCTGACGGCACGCGCGCAGCTTCAGGCCGAAGCGCAGCGCGCGCTCGCGCACTTGCGTCTCGAGGGGCCGCGCGCGCGGCGTCCGCGTCCCGCGCTCGACGCCGACAGCGTGCTCGCCGCGGACGGCGCCCTCGCCGCCGAGCTCCTTCGCTACGGCCGCGACTACGGCGACGGGCTGCCCGGCACGCTGGCCCGCGCGGAGCGCGCTGCGCAGACGCGCCTGGCGAGCTGGCCCGCGCAGGCCAAGGCCGCGCTCTCGGCGCAGGCGGCGGCGGCCTCCGCGCTCGCCGCGCGACTGGCCGGCCTGCGCGGCGCGGTCGATCCCGAGACCGTGGCCCTCGCCGGCGCGCTCGCCGCGGCCGAGCAGCGCAAGGCCGTGGCGACGGCACAGCTCGCCGCGACGAAGCGCGCGGCCGCCGTCGCCCTGATCGCCGCGCGATTGGCAGCGCTGGACCGCGAGCAGGAGCTGCTCGACTACCAGCTCGCCGAGGCCGCGCTGCTGCGCGCCGAGGCGGCGCCGGCCGACGACCCGGCCGGCCGCGGGCTGCAGGCCGAGGCGGCCGCACGCTGCGAGCGCTTCCTCGCCGCGCATCCGCAATCGGCGGCGCGCGGCGAGCTGCGCTTCCAGCTCGCGGAGCTGCGTCTCGTCGACGCGCAGCGGGCCTTCGCCGCGCAGCTCGCCCGCTTCCTCGGCGAACGCGGCGCGGTGGACGAGAGCGCCCAGCGCGCGCTCGCGCCCTTCCTCGCCATCGAGCCGGCCTGCGCGCTCTACCGCGCGATCCTCGCCGAGGACGCCGACTTCAGCGGGCGCGCCGCCGTGCGCTTCAACCTGGGCATGCTGCTCGACGAACAGGGCGATCCCGAGGGGCAGCGACAGCTCGCGCTGCTCCTCAGCGAGTTCCCGGAGGCGCCCGAGCGTCCGCGCGCGGAGCTCCGGCTGGCCGAGCGCGCGCTGCAGCGCGGTGCGCGCGCGGAGGCGGCGCCGCACTACGCGGCCGTCGCGGCGAGCGGCGATCCCGAGCTCGCGCGCGTCGCGCTCTACACGCTCGGCTGGTTGCGCTACGGCGAGGACCGCTTCCTCGAGGCCGCGGCGCTCTACCGGCAGCTCATCGACCTCGAAACCGCCGAGGCCGCGCGGGGCGCGGGCGCGTCCTCGCTGGCCGCGGAGGCCGGCGGGCATCTCGCCGAATGCCTCGTGCGCGCGGGCGGCGCGCGGGCCTGGAGCGACTTCTTCGCCGGCGCGCAGGATCGCCCCTACGCCTTCGCGACGCTCGAGCGCGTGGCGAGCCTCGAGCGCGACTACGGCTTCCACGCCGAGGCCGCCGCCGCCGACTCGCTCTGGCTCGCGCGGCAGCCGCTGGCGCCCGGCGCCCTCGCGCAGGCCGAGCGCCTGCTCGCCGATCGCCGCGCGGCCGGCGCTGCGGCGCGCGTCGATCAAGAGCTGGACGCCCTCGCCCTGCGCTTCCTGCCCGGCGCTGCCTGGCAGCAGGCGCGCGCCGCGGGCGAGGACAGCCTGGCCCGCGCTGGCCGCGACTTCGCCAGGCGCTGCCTGCTCGAGCGCGGCGGCCCCGCGCTGGAGCGCGCCCGCGCCGGCGGCGAGGCGGGCGACTGGCGCATCGCCCGCGCGAGCCTGGAGACGCTCCTCGCGCACTGGCCCCGCGACCCCGAGAGCGCGCAGCGACGGCTCGCGGCCGGCGAGACCGCCGCGCGCCTGGGCGACAGCGAGGCGGCGCTCGTCCACTTCGCCGACGCGGCCGTGGACCCGGCACTCGCCGCGCTCGCCGACTGGCAGGCCCTCGCGCTGCTCGACGCGCTGCATAGCGCGGCGGCGGCGGCGGTCGCCGCGGCGCCCGCCTCAGGCGCGCGGGCGCGCTTCCTCGCTGCGGGGGATCGCTACCTCGATCGCCATCCGGAAGACCCGCGCGCGCCGGCGCTGCTCTGGCGCCTCTCGGCGCTGCGCGAAGCGACGGCGCTGCACGCGGAGGCCGCCGCGGGCTTCGCGCGCTTCGCCGGGCGCTGGCCCGCGCATGCGGCGGCGCCCCTGGCGGCCGCGCGCAGCGGCGACGCCCTGAGTCGCACGGGAGACGCCGCGCGAGCGGCTGCGCGCTACGAGGCAGCCCTCGCGCTCGCCCGTGCCGCCGGCGCCGACAGCCTGAGCGCCGCGCTCGGCCGGCGCATCCCGGAGTGTCACTTCATCGCGGCGGCCGCGGGAGTCGCCGCCGACAGCAGCGCCTGCGCCGGCGCGCGGCGCTTCGCCGATCTCGCCGCGGCCTGGCCGCGGGACCCGCGCGCCGACGAGGCCTGGTATCGCGCCGGTCTCGGCTTCGCCGCCTGCGGCGAGCGCGAGGCGGCGGCGGCGGCCTTCGCGGCGCTGGCCGCGCAGCATCCCGCGAGCGCGCTGCGCGGCGACGCGCAGCTCCAGACGGCGGCGCTCCTGCGCGAGCGCGCGCCCCGCCGTGCCGCGGCCGCGCTCGCGGCCTTCGCGGAGAGCGCGCGCGATCCTGACGATCTCGCGCAGGCGCCCGACGCGCTCCGCGAGGCGATCGCGCTCGCCGCGGCCGCCGGCGACCAGGCCGACGCCGAGCGCTACCGCGAGCGCTTCCTCGCGCGCTTTCCCGCGCACCCTGCCGCGCTGACCGAGATCCTGCACGCGCGCGCCCT
The DNA here is from genome assembly GCA_016873475.1 of bacterium. Lineage (NCBI taxonomy): Bacteria > bacterium. The sequence goes on from VGXI01000026.1 coordinate 19,215, forward strand.
GGCCGTCCTCGCCGCGAAGGGCGACGCGCCGCTCGCCGACGCGCGCGCCCAGGGTGGCCCGCTCGCCGCCTATCTCGAGGGCGTCGCCGCGCAGCCCGCGCTCGGCGATCCCGAACTGCTCGCGCAGGTCGACTACCTCGCCTGCCTGGCCGCCGAGCGCGCCTTCGCCGCGCAGGCGCTCACCGACCCCCTCGAGACGAGCCTCGCGCGCAAGCAGGCCCTGCTGGCCGCGCTCGCCGAGCAGAGCCAGCGCGTCCTCGCCCACGGCAGCCGCCGCTGGTCGCGCGCGGCGGCCTACCTGCTCGGCGCCTCGCTCTACCGCTTCGGCGATGAGCTGCTCGCCGTGCCCGCGCCCGCGGCGCTCGGCCGCGACGATCGTCTCGCCTTCCTCGAGGTCCTCGAGGGCCGCGCCTGGGAGCTCCACGCGCGCGGCGAGCGAAGCTGGCGCGAACTGGTGAGACAGGCCGATCCCGCAGATGGCGACCCGGACAACTGGGTCGCCATTACCAAAAACGCGTTGTGGCCGAGGATTGCTCGGCGCTGCCTGCACCTGCCAGCGCTGGAGTTTCCGCTGGTGGCCGCAGCGGAGCCGTCGGCGCGCCCGTGATGGGTATGCGACTTGCGAGCAGCGAATTGAAACCGACCCCGCGCCGCCGACCGGCGGGGCCGGAAAGCACGAGGAGTCCGATGACCGATCGCTCAGGCCAGATTGCGCGTCGCCGCCTGCCCGGCGCCGCGCTGGCGCCGCTCCTCCTGCTCGCGGGCTGCGCCGCCGGCGGCGCGCTGCAGACGCCCGCGCCCACGCTCGAGGCGAGCGCGCAGCTGGCCGCCGAGGCCGACTCGCTGCGCGCCTGGGCGGATCGCGCGCCCGGCGAAGCCTACTGGCCCTACCGCCTCGCGGCGCTCTATGCCGCTGCCGACTCGCTGCCCGCGGCCGCGGCGGCGCTCGAGACGGCGCTCGCGGCCGATCCGCGCTACGCGCCCGCGCTCAGCCTGCGCGCCAAGCTGCACTACGAGGTCGGCGAGTACGGCGCCGGGGCGGCACTGCTGCGCGCCGCGCTGGCGGCTGGGGTCGAGCCCCGCGTGCCCCTGACGGCGGCGCTCGCCCTGCACCTCGATGCGCTCGGCGAGTGGGAGGAGTCCGCGCGGCTCGTCGGCACGCTCGAACCGCCGACGCCGGCAACGGCCGCTGCGCTCGGCTTTCTCCTGCTCCGCGGCGAGGACCCCTTCGCCAGCGAGGCGCGCCTGCGCGCAGCAGTGACGGCGGCGCCCCGCTCGGCGGCCGCCGCGAACAACCTCGGCATCGGCCTGCTCTATGCGGGCCGGCCCGATGCCGCCGCCGCGGAGTTCGAGCGCGCGCTGGGCCTGGACGCCGACTGCGCGGGCGCCCACTACAACCTGGCCCTGCTGGCGCTGAACTACCGCTTCGATGCGGCGACGGCGCGCGCGCACTTCACCGCCTATCGCCGCCTCGCGCCCCGCGGTGAGGATCCCGACGCGCTGGGGCAGAGCCTCGCCGCTGCGCCCGCCGCCGGCGCGCTCGCCCTGAGCCCGAACCCCGCGGCCGCCGCTGCGCGGACCGCCGCCGATGGAGACGCCGATGCCCACTAGGCCGCGCGCTTTGCTGCTCGCGCTCACGCTCGCGCTGCCGGCCACGGCCGCGGCGGCACCAGCCGAGGCTGAGCGCAGTCTCGAGGCGATCACGATCGAGGGCCTGGCGAAGGGGCCCGAGGTGCTCTTCATCAACGCCCGCGAACCGGCGCGCGTGGAGCTCGCGCTCGGCTGGCGGCTCGCCGCCGCCGCCGGTCTCGCCGCGCCCGAGCGTCCCTGGCCGCGCGTCCTGCGCGCGGCGCTCGTCCCCAGCGACCCCGCGAACGCAATCCCCGCCACCGTCGACCCCGCAAGTGAGGAGTGAGGCATGAACCCCGTCGCCGATTTCGCCGCCTTCTTCAGGAATGGCGGCCCCTTCATGTACGCGATCCTGGCCACCGGCCTGCTCGTGCTCGCGCTCACGCTGGAGCGCTTCTGGGTGATCCAGCGCGCGGCGCAGCTCAACTCGGCCAAGCTGGGCAAGGACCTGCTGCGCCTGGTGCGCGGCGGCGACAAGCGCGGGGCCGTCGCGCTCTGCCAGAAGGTGGAAGCGCCGGTCACGCGCGTCGCCAAGGCGATCCTCCAGCGCGAAGGCACGGGGAACCCCGCCGGCGAGGAGGCCCTGCAGGCCGCCGCCGACGGCGCCGCCACGGTGGTGCTGCCGCCGCTCGGCCGTCGCCTCTCCTACCTGAACATGCTCGCCAACACGGCCACGCTGCTCGGCCTGCTCGGCACGATCTTCGGGCTGACCACGGCCTTCAACGCCGTCGACACGGCCGACGCCTCGCAGCGCTCGGCCTTCCTCGCCGCCGGCATCAGCCAGGCCCTGAACACGACGGCCTTCGGCCTCATCGTCGCCGTGCCCGCCCTGCTCGTGCACGGCTTTCTCGTCAGCAAGGTCGAAGGCATCGTCGACAGCGTGGACGCGCTCAGCGTGCGCCTGATCAGCCTGCTCACCGGCGGCGCGGAGGAGCTGTAGATGCCGCGGCCCGCGCACAGCAGCTTCCGCCAGCTCGTCGCGGACGAGCTGGAGATGCTGCCCCTGATGAACCTCTTCGTGGCGCTGATCCCGATGCTCTTGATCTCGGCCGTCTTCCTGCAGGTGACCGTGATCGACATGCAGCTGCCGAGCGAGGAGGCCGCCGCGCCGGCGGCGGCCGCGCCTGAGCTCGCGCTCGCGCTGCACCTGGAGGAGCGCGGCTGGCGCCTCGCGGGCGCGGGGCTCGCGCCCGTCGCGGGCGAGGAGACGCCCGAGGGCGCCGCGCGCCTGGCCGCGCTGCTCGCCGAGCTCGCGGCGTCCCACCCCGAGGCGAAGGACATCACCATCGTCTCGCCGCCCACGGCGCGCTACGCGCGCATCGTCGCGGCGATGGACATCGCGCGCGAGAACGGCTGGCCGCAGATCGCCCTCGCCGCCGCGGGCGAGGAGGCGCGATGAGACTCGCCACGCAGCGCGGCCGCGCCGGACTCGGTCGGCACCGGCGCGAGCAGACGAAGGCGGTGCTCCGCCTCACCTCGATGATGGACATCTTCACCTCGCTGCTGCTCTTCCTGCTCAAGAGCTTCGTCGTCGACGGCGAGACGGTGACGCCCGTGCCGGGCGTCGAGCTGCCCGAGTCGCGCAGCGAGGCGCCGGCGCCCGCAGCGCTCGTGGTGGCGGTCTACGACGACGCCATCCTCGTCGGCGACGAGCAGGTCGCGAGCGTCGGCGCGAGCCTGGCGGGCGAGTCGCTGTGGATCGCGGGGCTCGGCGCGCGGCTCAGGGCCGAACACGCGCGCAGCGAAGCGATCGCGGCGCGCCGGCAGGGCGAGTCGCCGGCGCCGAAGGTGGCGATCCAGGGCGACCGCGACATCGAGTTCGCGATCCTCCAGCGCGTGATGTTCACCTGCAACCAGAGCGGCTACGGGCAGATCGCCCTGGCCGTGATCAGCACAAGGGACTCCTGAGATGGCCATCGCCCTCAGCCCGCGCCTGAGCCCGGCGGCGCGCGCCTATCGCCTGCCCTGGCACGTCGTCTGGATCGGCGAGCTGGACGCGCGCACGCGGCGCAGCTTCGGGGCGGCCGGCGCCCTCGGCCTGCTCATGCTCGTCGCCCTGATCAGCGCGCCCGCGCCGCAACGCGAGACGCCGACCCTCGAGGCGATTCCCGAGCGCCTCGCGCGGCTCATCCTCGAGGAGAAGCCACCGGCGCCGACGCCCGCGCCGCAGGCGCCGGTCGCGCTGCCCGCGCCCGCGGCGCCGCGCGCGGCGCCGCGGGTGACCGAAGCGCCGAAGCCCGCTGCCGCGCCCGCGCCCCTCGCGTCGGCGCCGGCGCCGCGGCGCAGCGAGCGCGCGGCCCAGGCGCCGCGGGTGGCGCCCAATCAGGGCGTCGCCGGGCGCCGCGCGGCCGAGGCGGCGACGCAGAGCCTCGCTGCGACGAGCCGGACGCTGGATGCCACGCTCGACAAGCTGGCCGCGGCTCTGCCGGCCGCCGAATCCGGCAACGCCGCGCCGGCCGCGGCCGCGCGCGGACGCCTGCGCCGCGGGCGCGGGCAGGAGGCCCTCGGCGACGCGGGCAGCGGCGTGGCGGCGGCAGCGCCCGCGAGCGGCGGCGCGGTGCTGCTCGCGGCGGGGCTCAGCGTGGACATCGGCGAGTGGAGCGCCGGCGCGGCGGGAACCGCGAGTGGCGCAGCCGGCGGCGGCGCGACGGCTCCGCGCGACACGGGCACCGCCGCCGGCGGCGGCGAGGTCCGCAGCAACGCCTCCCTGCTCGCCGTGCTGCAGCGCTACGCGCCGGGCATCCGCTACTGCTACGACGACGCGCTCAAGCGCGACGCCACCCTGGGCGGCAAG
>VGXI01000027.1 GCA_016873475.1 bacterium
TTGTGGGAAGCGGCCGCCGGCCCAGAGGCCGATCGAGACCGCCGGGTTGAGGTGGCAGCCGGAGATGTGCCCGATGGCGTAGGCCATCGTCAGCACGGTGAGACCGAAGGCGAGGGATACGCCGAGCAGGCCGATGCCCAGGCCCGGGAAGGCCGCTGCCAGCACCGCGCTGCCGCAGCCGCCGAGCACGAGCCAGAAAGTGCCGAAGAACTCCGCTCCGTATTGCCGCATGAGAGGCTCCCTTCGCAGTGGGTTCGCCCAGGGGAAGACCGACGCGTCGCGGCCGGGTGTCGGGCGAAGGGGCGGACCTGGGCCGGCCCGCGGAGCATAGCGACGGCGAGGGGCGGGCGGCAAGCAAGGAACTCGCTGCGCGCGCGCCGGCTCCGCTAGCGACGCCGCAGGATCCGCGGGAGCACGAAGACGAGGGCGACCAGCCCCATCGAGTACTGCATCAGCAAGGAGGCGCTGCGGAAGAAAGGATGGCCGTTGAAGTACTCGTCGGCGCTGAGGTCGTTGGCGTGGAAGGCGAGGGCCACGCCGCCGCGCGCGAACTCGCCGGCGACGGCCAGGCCGCCCAGGGCGCCCGAGCCGCCTAGCGCGGCGCCGCCGACGGCGAGGTACCCGAAGGCGACGCCGCCCACGGCGGCGAGACCCAGCGCGAAGCCGCCCAGTGCGAAACCGCCCGCCGCAAGGCCGCCGACGCTGATCGCGCCGGTGGCGATGCCGCCGGCGCCGAAGAGCACGCCGACGGCGATGTCGCCGATGGCGATCCAGCCCTTCGCCGCGCCCCGGCGATAGCCGCCGTCCACCTGCTGCCCCGTGGCGATGTGGATCAGCGGCAGACCGAGAAAGCGCGCGGGCGACTCGTAGTCCATGTCCGGCGACCTCAGGGGTTGGGACGAGGCCTCCAGCATAGCCCAGACGCCGGGGGCAGGGGAAGCCACCTGCGAAGACGAGCGGATTTCCGAGTAGCGGATCGGCTGGTGCTCCCGCTCTCGCGACGGGCCACGCGGCATGCTAGGCTCGCCGGATGGCCACTCTCCTCTTCGATATCGGCAACGTACTCTGGAGCGACGAGGCCGGCGATGCGCTGACCCTGGCCAACATTGGCGCGGTCCTGCGCGAGCGTGGCCGGCTCGTGACCGAAGAGGAGATCGCCGCCGCGCAGGCGAGGGCCGTGGCCGACTTCGCGCCCAGCCCCTGGCGCACCGTGATCGCCACGCTGTGCGGCGGTGACGCGGTGCTGGCCGCGGAGGTCACGCGCGAAGTCCGCGCGCGCTGGGATGCGCTCAGCGACGCCGAGTACGCGGGCTTCACGACGCCCTTCGCGTCCACCGCGCCGCTGCTCGGAGCGCTCGCCGCCGCCGGTCACCGGATGGTGCTGGCCAGGGACAACTCACCGCGGGCCCTGCTGCGCCTGGAGGCGCTCGATTTGCTGCGCCACTTCGCCGTGAAGGAGGTTTCCGAGACCCTGCACCTGGCGAAGCCGGACCTGCGCTTCTACCTGGCCCTGCTCGCGGCCGCGGGCGCGGCGCCGGCTGACTGCCTCATGGTGGGGGATCGCATCGACAACGACATCCTGCCGGCCCGGCGTCTGGGCCTGCGGACCCTGCGCCTGCGCCACGGCTCGCATGCCGCCCAGGAGCCGCGCTCGCCCGCTGAGGCGCCCGAGCTGACGGTGGATCACCCCGACCAGCTCGCTACTGGGATCGCGCGCCTGCTGGCTAGCTCAGACGTTTGAACCAGCGCTCCCAGCGCGGCAGCCAGTGGCGCTGGGGATCGAGCGAGCCGACCACCGCCTTCACCTCGCCCATGATGGCGTCCTGCGCCACGCAGCCGAAGACGCGGGAGTCGGCGCTGTTGTCGCGGTTGTCGCCCATGACGAAGTAGTGTCCGGCCGGCACGCGCAGGGGACCGCCGTCGCGCAGATGGGGCCGGCCCTCGTCGCGGCGGATGCGGTGCACGCGCCCGCCGAGCTGCTCCTGCCAGCAGTCGGCCGAGAGGGCGGTGTAGACGAGGGGCTGGCCGTTGATCACCAGCCTGCCGCCCTGCATCGCGAGCTGGTCGCCGGGCAAGCCGACGACGCGCTTGACCAGGCGCTTGCCGTCGACCGGCGAGTGCAGGATCACGATGTCGCCGCGCTCGGGTGTCGCCCAGCGGGCCAGGCGAAGGCCGGTGAAGGGCAGCTTGAGATCGTAGGCCAGGCGGTTCACGGCGATGCGCTCGCCCTCGAAGATGGTGGGGCGCATCGACCCGCTGGGCACGTCGTTCCAGTCGGCGACGGACGAGCGCACCGAACCGAGGATGAGGGCCATGACGGCAAAGGGCAGCAGCCACTCGCGGGCGGTGCGGCGCAGACGGATCTTCAGGGAGTCGGGGGACATGGCGCACTTCCGGGTTGGGGACAGTCGCCCTACGGCGGCCAGCGCGGGGGGTTCCCGCGCGCGCGCCGCTGCGCTAGACTGCCCGCCAGCGAAAGGAGTCCCATGCGCCGCGCCGCCCGCCTGTTCGCGCTCGTTCTCGCCGCCCTCGCCGCCGCGCCGGGCGCCCTCGCCGCGCCGGACCTCGCGGCCGCCGCGGCCCGCCTCGCCGAGAAGATGCGCGCCGACCGCCGCTGGCTGCACGCCAACGCCGAGCTCTCCCTGCGCGAGTTCGCGGGGCAGGGCTACCTGCGCGAGCAGCTCGCCGCGCTCCCCGGCGTCGAGCTGGTGCCCGGTGACTGGGGCACCGGCCTGGTAGCGCTCATCCGCGGCGGCCGGCCCGGCCCGCTCGTCGCCTGGCGCGCGGACATGGACGCCCTGCCCATCACCGAGGCCACCGGTCTCGCGTTCGCCTGCGCTCGCCGCGACACGGTGAGCGGCGGCCGCGAAACGGGCGTCATGCACGCCTGCGGGCACGACCTGCACATGGCCATCGGCCTCGGCCTCGCGCGCCTGGCGAGCGGTCTGCGCGCCGAGCTGCCCGGCACCCTGATGCTCGTCTTCCAGCCGGCCGAGGAGATCGGCGCCGGCGCCATGCAGCTGCTCGCCGCCGGCCTCTTCGCGGAGGGGCGCAAGCCGAAGAGCATCCTCGCCCTGCACGTGCACCCCACCCTCGCGGTGGGACAGATCGGCTACTGCCCGGGCTGGGCCACGGCCAACGTGGACGGCTTCCTGCTCACCGTGAAGGGCGACGGCGGGCATGGCGCCTACCCGCACCGGGGCGTGGACCCCGTCACCCTGGCCGCCGAGATCGTGATCGCCCTGCAGACCCTGGTCGCGCGCGAGATCGACGTCAACCACAATGCGGTGATCTCGGTGGGCCGCATCGAGGGCGGCGCGAAGAGCAACGTGATTCCAGGCGAGGTGCTCATCGAGGCCACGGTGCGCAGCCAGGACGACAGCACGCGCCAGGCCCTGGCCGACAAGGTGAAGCGCAGGGTGAACGGCCTCGCCGCCGCGGCCGCTGCGCCGGCGCCGCTGCTGGAGTACTACTTCGGCACCGCGGCGGGCTACAACGACCCGGCGCTGACAAGGCAGGTGATCGGTGTGATCGAGCGCGTGCTCGGCCCGGAGGCGGCTCAGCAGTACGAGCCCGGCCTGGGGGGCGAGGACTTCGCCTACTATGGCCGCGAGGTGCCGGGCTTCCAGTTCCGGCTCGGCACCGCTCCGCCCGGCGCCGCCGGCGCCGCGGCCAGTCTGCACACGCCAGACTACGATCCGGACGAGGCAGCGCTGCTGGTCGGCCTGCGCGTCGCCGCCGCGGCGATCTGGGACCAGCTCGAGCGCCGCGACTGAGGAGGCTCGCCATGCGCATGCTGCGCATGGATCACACCGGTCTCGCTCAGGTGACGCCCCGCGCGCTGCCCGCCGGCTATGCGCTGCGTCACTTCGCGCCGGATGACTGGGAGGCCTGCATCGACCTCATGCTGCGCTGCCCCGATCCCGCCTATACGGCCGGCCCCTGGGACCGCGCGCTCTGCGAGCGTTCGATGGTCTTTGCGGCCGATCCCGGCGGCGACTACGGCGACGGGCGCGGTCAGCTCGTCTTCGCGGGTGCAACGCTGGTCGCGATCGCGCTCTGCTCGGCCTCGGGCTACCTCAATCAGGTCTACACCCTGCCCGGGCACCGGCGGCGCGGCCTGGCCAGCGCCGCGGTCACGCAGGTGCTCGTCGCCCTCGCTGCCCAGAGTTTGCCGCACTGCTTCCTGATGGTCTTCGAGGAGAACACCGGCGCCCAGCTCTGCTACGAGCGCCTCGGCTTCGTGCGCGCGATGCCGCCCCTGGAGCTGGGGGCTAGCTGACGGCGGCGTCCAGGGAGAAGGGACTCCCTTCCGGATCTCGTCCCCTGGCAACCAGCACACCCGCTGCCGCGCGCGCCATGTCCTCGACGTAGAGGATGATCTTCTCGAAGCGGATGGGGAGGCTAGGCCGCATGGGCGTCCTCCTCGCGCTCGCGCCCGAGCAGGAGGCCGAAGCCGCTGGCGAGGATGGGCAGGAAGACGAGCAGCATCCAGACGAAGAGCGCGATCCCGCTGGGCCCCTCCTCGTCGAAGCTGAGCGTCGACCAGCCCTGCACGATCAGCAGCGCCAGGAGCAGGACGCCGCTCGCGAGATAGGCGTGGTGGCCCGCGGTGCGCGCCTTGAGGAGCTGGTACTCGTCGCGGTCCCTGAGCAGGCCGAGCTCGCGCAGCAGGCCAGGGCCGAAGAAGCCGAGTCCGGCGAGGGCGAGCCAGCCCTTGTGCACGGTCACGCCGAGCACGCAGCCGAGGAGCACCGCCCCCAGCGTGGCGAGGGAGAGCCAGGAGCGCGCGAGGCGCGCGCGGAGAGGAAGTCGCTCAATCATCGCGCACCTTCCCGTCGTCGAGTTGGAAGAGAGCCTCCACCGGAACCGCGAAGACCCGGGCCAGCGCCAGAGCCACCTCGATCGAGGGCCGGTAGCGGCCCCGCTCGATGGAGAGGATGGTCTGCCGGCTGACCCCCACGCGCTCGGCCAGCTCCTGCTGGGTCATGCCGCCAGCGGCGAGCCGATGTTCTCTGAGGAGGACCCTGATGCCGGTCTTGGGAGCCATGCCCGGAGTGTACAGTATGCTTTCCATGATGTCAAGCACGCTGTACATTATCATTCGGCAAGCTGAGGGCTTCGTCCTGGCTCCCAACTCCTTCTCTCGCTAGGCTTTCCCTGGCTGCAGCCTCGCCAGCCGCTGGGCTGCCGGCCCGAAAGGAGGACTGCCGTGAGAAGCCACCCCGCGATTGCCCTGCTCAGCCTGCTCTGCCTCGCCGCCGGCCTGCCGGCCGCTGCGGGGCCTCTCGGTCACCTGGAGACGGAGGGCCTGCCCAGCCGCCTGCGCGACCGCGGGCCTGGCCAGCCGACCTCGATGTTCGGGACCTACGTCCAGGCCGGCCAGCTGCTGGTCTATCCCTTCGTCGAGGGCTACGTGGACGGGGACGCCGAGTACAAGCCGGAGGACTTCGGCTACGCAGGCGACGTCGACTACCGCGGCGAGTACCGCGCGCTCGAGGGTCTGCTCTTCGTCGCCTACGGCTTCAGCGACCGCTTCGCCGTCGAGCTGGAGGCGGCGTTCATCGACGCGCGCCTGGACAAGGCCACCGGCGATCCCTCCGCGCAGCCCGCGCGCCTAAGGGAGTCCGGCCTCGGGGATGTCGAGGGGCAGCTCCGCTGGCGCTGGAACCGCGAGCGGGAGGGCCGGCCGGAGCTCTTCGGCTACTTCGAGACGGTCTTCCCCACTGCGGACGCGGGCTCGCTGATCGGTACCGCGGACTGGGAGCTGAAGTTCGGCAGCGGCCTCGTCCGCGGCTTCGCGCCCGGCACCTTCACCCTGCGTGCGGCGGTCGAGTACGACGCGGCGGAGGGTGTGGTCGAGCTGGGCGAGATCGCCGTCGAGTATCTGCGCCGGCTTTCCGCGCGCGCCCGGCTCTATCTCGGGGTGGAAGGCACCCAGGACGAATGGGAGATGATCCCCGAGTTCCAGTGGCACCCATCGCCGCGGATCATGCTGAAAGCCAACAGCGCCATCGGCCTCACCAGCAAGGCCACCGACTGGGCGCCGGAGCTGGGCGTGATGTTCAGCTTCTAGACGATCTGTTCCTGATGGGAAGCGCCCGGCGCGCCTGCGGCGCCGGGCGCTCTTCTTCGATGTCTCCTCTGCTTCAGCTTCACCACGCGGCAGCTCGCCTGCTGGGCGTCGGCGGCGAGCCGGGCCAGATAGACGCCCGCCGGCAGCGAGCGGCCCGTTTCGTCCCGGCCGTCCCAGGCAATGGCGCGCGTGCCGGCCTCCGCCTGCCCGTCCAGGAGCGTCCGCACGCGGCGGCCCACACAATCGTAGACGCTCAGCCGCGCGGAGCCCGCAGCGGGCAGCGCATAGGCGAAGGCCGTTTCGCCGCGGAAGGGGCTAGCGCCGCTCACGGCGAGATCGAGCCTGCCGGATCCTTCGGGCTCGCCCGCGGCCGGCCCGTCCTGAACCACGATGACGCTGTTGGCCTCCGAAGTGTTCGAGTAGGTGCCGACGGAGTTGTGCTGCAGTCCGGGCAGGCCGTTGGCGTTGGTGATGGCCTGCCGCAGCGTGAGAGTGCCCGTGATCGGGACCGGGTCTGCCGCATCGTCGACGACCCAGATTACCGGCTGGGCCCAGCAGGGGACCCCCAGCCCGACGACGGTTGCCAGGCAAACGAAGTGGCGAAGGAGTCTCATCGGATCACCTACCTTGCAGAGGCCCTGGCATGGCTACCGGCGACGAGCGCCGTCGGCGCCGCCGGCGAGGGAAGACAGGGGGAGTGGGGAGCATCGGCAGGGCGCTGGGGCTTGCGCGCTGAAGGGCCTGCGTTTCCGGCCCCGGAGAGGGGCCGCTGGAGCGCCGCGGAGGTCGGGGCGAGCAGTGCCGGGGCAAGCCGTGGCCGCCTGCCCCCGGCACTTCGCTAGCGCAACAATGTCAGCCGCTGGCCGGCCTGCTCGCGCTCGGTCTCCGCGCGGAGGAGATAGACGCCCGCCGCGAGGGCGCGACCGCTCTCGTCGCGGCCGTCCCAGGCGAAGTTCAGCTCGCCGCCGGCCGCGGGCCCGCTGTGCAGGGTGCGCAGGCGGCGGCCGTCGACGGCGTAGATGCCGACCTCCAGGCGCGCGCGCGGTCCGTCGAGGCTGAGGGCCAGGCGGGCGCGCTCGTCGAAGGGATTGGGGGTCGCCGGGGCGAGGCGCAGCCCTGCGGGCAGCGAGTCGACACCCGTGGTATCGCCGGTCTCCAGGCGCCAGAGCGCCTCGCCCGTCAGCACGTAGACCTCGCCCGCCGCATCCTCGCCAAAGGAGAGGATGTTGCCGAGCACCTGGCCCGTGAGGATCTGCGTCGCCGTGTCACTGCCCGGATCGTAGGCCCAGACGCGGCCCGTGCAGTAGTCGCCGAAGATGTAGAGCCCGGCCAGCTGGGGAATGCTGCCGCGGTAGCGATAGCCGCCCGTGATCGAGCAGTTGCCGCTCGAGTGGCCGTACTCGTGCACGGGCAGGACCAGGCTGCCGTCGTTGCAGTTGGAGGGCGGGTTGTAGCAGTGCGCGCCCTCCATCAAGCGCCAGCCGTAGTTCTCGCCGCCCGTGCTCGCGGCGGGTTGGAAGTCGACTTCCTCCCAGCTGCCCTGGCCGACGTCGGCGATCCAGAGGTCGCCCGTCGCGCGGTCGACGCTGAAGCGCCAGGGGTTGCGCAGGCCGTAGGCCCAGATCTCGTCTCGCCCGGGGACGCCGACGAAGGGATTGCCGGCCGGGATCCCGTAGGGGCTGCCGCTGTCGACGTCCAGGCGCAGCAGCTTGCCGAGCAGGGTGTTCAGGTTCTGCCCATTGTTGTTCGGATCGCCGCTCGAGCCGCCGTCGCCGACCGCGACATAGAGGTGGCCGTCGGGCGCGAAGGCCAGCATGCCGCCCTTGTGGTTGCTGAAGGGCTGCGTGATCTCGAGCAGCTCGAAGCGGCTGAGGGGATCGGCGACGTTCGGATTGCCGGCGCTCACGCGATAGCGCGCAACGAAGGTGCAGCGATTGCTCGCGTCGCAGACCGTGCCGTTGCTGCTGTGGTAGACGAAGAAGAGCCCGTTCGTCGCGTAGTCGGGGTGGAAGGCCAGGCCGAGCAGTCCCCCCTCGCCGCCGGCGAGGACCGCGTCCGTCAGGCCGCCAACCACGAGGGCGGCCTCGTAGGCCAGAGCCGGTTCGGAAAGCCCGATCATGGCAAGTGCGGCAAAGGCTGCAAAGGCACGGCGAGTCGGCATCATGGGCCTCCCTGTCTGGAAAATCTGACTAATGTCAAGATATCCAAACCAGAGGCCGGCGCCAGGACTCAGTTCACGGCGCCCAGGCGCCAGACCTTGCCGCCCCCCTCCATCACGTAGAGCTCGTTTCGATGGTCCTCTCCAAAGGAGGTCAGGGGGCCGAGGTCGCGGAGGATCTCGCGGCGCGGCCCGCCGTCCGGCGGCAGGGCCCAGACCTTCCCCGCGCACCAGGGGGCGAAGAGGTAGTGCCCGCGCAGGCCGGGCAGGGCCTGTCCGCGATAGACGTGGCCGCCCGTGATCGAGCAGCCCAGGTCGTGCGAGTACTCGTGGAAGGGGTCGACGAGCCCCGGCCGCTCGCAACCCGCGGGCGGGTCGTAGCAGTGAGCGCCCTCGCGCAGGCGCCAGCCGTAGTTCTGCCCGCCCTGGCCGGCGGGCTGGCGGTTCACCTCCTCCCAGGCCTTCTGGCCGACATCGGCGATCCAGAGCTCACCCGTGGCTGTGTCGAAGCTGAAGCGCCAGGGATTGCGCAGACCGTAGGCCCAGATCTCCGGCCGCGCGCCGGCGACGCCCACGAAGGGGTTGTCCGCGGGGATCCCATAGGCCGCCCCGGGCGGGATCCTGTCCAGATCCAGGCGCAGCAGCTTGCCGAGCAGCGTGCCGAGGTCCTGGGCGCGGTTCTCGGGATCCCCGGCCGAGCCGCCGTCGCCCATGCCGATGTACAGGGTGCCGTCCGGCCCGAAGTCCACCATGCCGCCGTTGTGGTTGGTGTAGGGCTGCTCGATGCGGAGGACGAGCCGCGCGCTCGCGGGATCCGCCGCGTCGGCGCTCGCCGCCCGGTACTCGACGATCCGCGTGTCGCCCGCGCGATCCGTGTAGTTCACCACGAAGCGGCGGTTCGCCGCGAAGCCGGGGTGGAAGGCGAGACCCAGCAGACCGCGCTCGCCGCCGCCGCGGGCGTCGGGGTCGAAGACCGCGGCGCTGAGGTCGAGGAAGGGTCGCGCCTGCAGCCGACCGCCGTTCAGGATCCGAATCCGCCCCGACTGCTCGACGATGTAGAAGCGCCCGCTGTCGCCGGGCGCCTGCGCCAGGTAGAGGGGCTTGTGCAGACCCTCGGCGAAGGGGATGGCGCGGCAGGCGTCGGGCGCAGGCCGCGAGCAGGCGGGTCCAGCGGCGACCAGCAGTCCGACGGCGAGCAGTGAGACGCGGTGCTGGGACATCATGGCACTCCTGGCTGTGGATCGAGGGCTGCGCGCAGGCAATCATGTCGGCGTCGCCCTGGCAAGCTCGACCCGCCGAAGCGATTGCCACCCGCCCTCGCGCCCGCTAGACTACGGCCTGCCCGTTCGCCACAGCGGGCCAACCCGGGAGGCCGGCATGCCGCGCAGGGCGCATCTGCACTTCTTCGCCACGGCCCTCGTCGCCTGGCTCCTGCTCGTCGCGCTGAGTTGCGACGAGGGCCGGGCGCCGACCGGGCTCGACCTGCCGCCCCTCGTGCCGATCGCCTTCACGGCCGGGCCGAGCGCGGCGCCGCAGGGCTTCTTCACCGGCCAGAGCACGGTGATCGGCCTGAGCGCCGTCCTCACGCTGCGCCCCGACTGGGCGATCGACGAGCTGCGCGCCTACCGCGTGGACGCCGCCGGGGACAGCCTCGAGCGCCTGGGCAGTCTCGCCGACGACGGCAACCTGCTCACGGGCGACGACATCGCCGGCGACGGCCGCTACGCCGGCCGCCTGCCCGCGCTCAGCTTCGACACCCCGCAGACGCTGCGGCTGCGCCTGCTCGCCCTGGCCAGCGGGGCCATGGGCGGCGAGGCCGCGCAGTGGTCGGCGATCCTCGAGCTGCCGGTGAGCGCGCCCGCCGAACAGGCGGAGCTGGACGCCCTCCTCGACCTGCTCGCGGCGGCCGAGGCCCAGTGGGCGGACCTCATCGAAGGCGGCATGGCCGATGCGGCGGCCAAGACCGAGGTCGCCGCCTGGCTCGCCGGGCAGCCAGGCGTCGCCGCGGGCTTCGTCGCGCCGGATGGCAACACCGTCTGGCTGCGCCAGGCGACGGGCCTCACGGCCGGCGTCTTCCTGCCGCTCTGGGCCGACGGACCCGTGCTCGGCGGCAGCGACGGCCGCCGTGGCCAGCCGCGCCCGGCAGCGCTGCGCACGCCGGCGCCGCGCGCGCCGCTCGCCGTCGCGGCACCGCGCGCTGGCGGGCAGCGCGCGGCGGCCGACCCCGACCGCGTCGGCTCGAACCTGGCGCTGGTCCTGAGCCCTTTCCATGCCTGGCTCGCGGGAGAGGGCGGCGATCCCGGCGACGCGGTCGCGGACCTGCTCGCCGAAGCCGAGTGCCCGCACTTCGCTGTCGAGCGCCGCCGCGACGGCGAGGCCGATCTCGCGGCATTCGCGAACCTGGCCGGGGCGGGCGCTGTCTGCCTCATCACGCACGGCGCCCAGCTCGACGGCGAGCGCGTCTGCCTGGCGAGCGGGGAGACGGTCACCCTGGACGGGCTGAACGCCCGGTACTGGGACCTGCTCGGCAGCGATCCGGCGCTCGCCCTGCTGCGCGTGGACGGCGAGACGCGCTTCGGCCTGCTGCCCGCCTTTCTCACCCGCTACGCGCAGGGCCTGCCCAACAGCCTCGTCGTCGTCGCCGCCTGCAGCGGGCTCGCGGGCGATGGGCTGCGATCGGCGCTGCTGGACGCGGGCGCGGGCGCCGTGGCCGGTTTCGACGACACGGTGGGCCTCGACTTCGCGGGCGGGGCGATCTTGGACTTCTGGACGGCGCTGCTGGCCGCGGGCGGCACGGCGGGCAGCGCGGCCGCGGCGGTCAGCCCGGCCGTGGATCCGGGCCACGCCCAGGCGGCCTTCCAGCTCGCGGGCCGGAACGCGCTCTACTTCGGCGCCGGTCTGAACAACGGCGACTTCGAGCTGGGACAGCTCGCGGGCTGGAGCCGCGCCGGTGACGCGCGCGTCGTCACCCAGCTCGGCGCCGCCCTGCCGCAGGGCGGCTTCATGGCCATCGTCTCCACGGGCCTGGGCAGCGCCGTCGACAGCGGCTCGCTGAGCCAGACCCTCTGCCTGCCGGAAGACGCGGACACGCTGCGCCTAGCCTGGAACCTCTTCTCCGAGGAGTTCCTCGAGTGGTGCGGCAGCATCAACCAGGACCGCTTCGACATCTGGCTGGTGGACGACGCGGGCGTCACGCATCCCCTCTTCCGCCGCCGCATCGACGACCTCTGCGACCAGGTGACCCCGGCCGGCATCGCCTTCGACCAGCAGCCGGCCGAGGACGACGCCGGCGTCTACACGACGGGCTGGCGCGAGCTGGCGGTGGGGATCGCCGCCCACGCGGGCCGGACCGTCACCCTGAACATCGCCGTCGGGGATATCGGCGACAGCTACTACGACACGGCCGTGCTGCTCGACGACATCGCGATCGATTAGAGGGTGCGCGCCTAGCGCACTTCGCAGTCGACGCCGGTCTCGCCTTCGCTGCGGGCGACGATCGCTGCGCCCACCGTGTCGCTGCAGACGTTCACCGCCGTGCGGTACATGTCCAGCGGCCGGTCGATGGCGAGCATGGCGCCGACGATCGTCTCCACCTCGGGACCGCGCAGGCCCACGGACTCCAGCACGATGAAGATCATCACGAGGCCCGCCGAGGGCACGGCAGCGGTGCCGATCGAGGCCAGCAGCGCCGTGAAGACGACGATCGCCTGCTGCGCGAAACCCAGCTCGAGGCCGAGCACCTGCGCGATGAAGAGCACGCCCGCGCACTCGTAGAGCGCGGTGCCGTCCATGTTGACGGTGGCGCCCATCGGCAGCACGAAGGAAGAGATCCGGTTGGAGACGCCCGCCTTCTGCTCGACGGCGCGCAGGGTGACGGGTAGGGTAGCGCCCGAGGAGGAGGTCGAGAAGGCCACGGTCAGCGGCTCGAGCATGTTGCGGTAGTGGATGCGCGGGTCGATGCGGCCCAGTAGCACGAGCAGCAGGGGCAGGACGAGGAAGAGGTGGATCGTCAGCCCGACGGCGATCGTGAGGGCGTAGAGGCCGAGGGCGCGGAAGGCGCCGGCCCCGGACTCGCCGACGAGGCGGGTGATGAGGCCGAGCACCCCCAGCGGCGCGAGGGCGATGATCCAGCTCGTCAGGCGCATCATCGCCGCGAAGCCGGCGTCGAAGAAGCCGCCGAGCGCCTGGCGCGGCGCCGCCGGCAGGCCGGCGATGGCGGCGCCGAGGAGGATGCAGAAGAAGATGATCGCCAGCATGTCGCCGCCGGCGAGGGCCGCGACCAGGTTCGCCGGGATCACCTGCTCGATGATCGCCAGCAGCGACTCGGGCTTCTCCAGCGTGGGCAGCGCACTGCGCGCGGCGCCCAGGAGATCCGCGCCCACGCCCGGGCGGATCAGGTTGACGAGCAGGAGCCCGAGCAGGATGGCGAGCAGGCTCGAGAGGATGTAGTAGCCGAAAGTCTTCGCGAAGAGGCGCCCGAGGCGGCCGCCCGCGCCGACCGAGGCGATGCCCGAGACGATCGAGAAGACGACCAGCGGGACGATGACCATCCGGAGCAGGCGAATGAAGAGCGTGCCCAGCCAGGCGACGGCAGGCACCACGCCCTCGCCGCCGATCGCGCCGAGCGCGGCGCCGAGGGCCATCGCGATGAAGATCTGCCAGTGGAGCTGGCGATACCAGGGTCCGTCGCGGCGCATGAGTGCGCAGCCTAGCTGAGCGGCCCCGGCGGCGCAACGCCTCGCTGCGGCGATCAGTCCTCGCCGAGCAGGTGGACGAAGAGCGTGGGGCTGGTCCGCGCGGTGATTGCGTAGCGGGGCAGGCTCATCGGGGAGCCGTCCTCGTTGCCGACGTGGCCGAAGCGCAGGCCGAAGCTGGCGGAGAAGCCGGCGGCGCGAGCGATCGAGTCGGTGCGCGCGGTGGCGCTGCCGTAGGGCCAGGCGAGGTAGCGCGGCTCGACGCCGAGGCGCTCCCTCAGCACGCGCCGGCTCTCGCGCAGGTCGGCGTCGACGCGCGCGAGGGCTTCGGGCGCTTCGAGCCAGTCGAGCACCTCGGCGACCGCGTAGTAGGCGTCCTCGTGCCAGGTCTTGTAGTGCAGCGCGTGGCTGTGGCTCTGGACATCGAAGTCGCCGCTGGCCGCCAGCTCGCGGATCTCCGCCCAGCTCATCACGTTCAGCTCGGGCGGCGTGCCCACGCCGTCCACCCAGCTGTCGACGATGAAGAGCACGCCCTTGAAGCCGTACTTGCGCAGCAGCGGCCACGCGATCGTGTGGATGCTGCGATCGCCGTCATCGAAGGTGAGGACGACCGCGCGCTCGGGCAGCGGCGCGCGCCCCTCGGCCACGGCGAGCAGCGCGTCGAGGTCCAGGCTCTGGTAGCCGCGCTGGGCGAGCAGCGCGAGCTGGCGCTCGAACTGGCCGGCAGGGGTCGTCCAGGTCTCGACGTCGTTGACGAGCGGCAGGCCGAGCAGCACGGCGCCGGCCGCGCGCAGCGCGCGCACGGGCGCCGGGTGATCGGAGAAGTAGTGGTAGCAGAGCACGGTGATGCCCTGGTCGGCGGCCGGCAGGTCGCGGCGGCTCACGGCGGGATCGCGATCGGAGTTGGGGACGACCGCCTCGGCGGGGTTCTCGCGGCGCGCGCAGCCGCCGGCGAGGGCGATCAGGCAGAGAGCGGCGAGCAGCGCCGGGGCGCCGAAGCGTCCGGCCGCGCTCATCGCAGGCCGATCCGCAACCCGGCGGCCCACCACTCGCGGCGATAGCCGGCCGCGCTGTCGAGGCGGCTCTTGCCGCTGCCGCCGGCGCCCCAGAGGCGCAAGCGCGGCGTCGGCCGCCAGCCCAGCTCGGCTTCCCAGTCGCCGATGCCGATTGCGTCGCGGTCCTTTTCCTTCTCGCTGCCGGCGCCGCCGGCCAGGCGGTAGTCGAAGCGCGGGCCGAGCTCGCCCAGCAGGCGCGCACGCAGGCCGGCGGCCTGCACGGCGTCGGGACTCCAGTAGCCGAGACCGCCGGGCTCTTCGAAGTCCAGCCAGCGCAGCTCGGGCTCCAGCTCCAGCTCGAGCCCGCGGCTCTGCCGCCAGTTCCAGCGCAGCGCGGCGCGCGCGCTGGCGCGGCGATTGCCGTCATCGACCTCGGCGAGGCCGCCGCCGACGACGAGGGTGAGGCCCCGGCCCAGCGTGAGATCGCAGCCGGCATTCACACCGCCCAGGTGATTCTCGGCGGCGAGGGCGAGGGGCGTGGGGCCGGCCTCGCGAAAGAGCGCCAGGTCCAGGCGCAGGCGCGGCTGGGGCCGCCAGGTGACGTTCAGCTCGCCCGTGGGCAGCCACTGGTCCTCGGCCTCGACGGTGGGCGGCGACTCGGGCGGAAAGGGCGGAACGAAGACGCTGAGCCCGGAGAGCCCCGCGCTCGCTGCCAGCGCCCAGCGCGCGTTCGGCCGCCAGTCCAGGCTGCCGCCCAGGCGCATGATGTCCCAGGCGAAGCCATAGCCCTCGAACTCGTCGTAGCCCGCGGCCAGGCCCCAGCCCAGGCGCGGCGCGAAGAAACCGCCCGCGCTGACTTCGCCCCAGGGGCGATCGGTGGGATCGCTGTCGTGGGTCTTGCCGCCGGCCAGCTGCACCCAGGGCGCCAGCTCGGCGCGAATTGCGTCGCGGATGGCGCGGCGCTCGCCCTCGATCGGCCAGCGCGCGCTCTCGATGATGGCCAGCGCGCGGTCCTCGCGGCCGCGCCAGCGTTCGGCCTGCGCGAGACCGAGATCGGCTTCCTCGTGCTGAGGGTGCGCCGCGAGGATCGCGCTGTAGGCCGTGGCCGCATCGTCGTGGCGACCCAGCCAGTTCAGGCAGCGGGCGCGGCCCAGCTGCCAGTCGAGATTCGCGCGATCGGCGGCCAGGGCCACGTTGAAGAGGGCGAGCGCCTCGTCCAGGCGATCGGACCAGAGGTGCTGATAAGCGCGCTCGCCGGCGAGGGGATCGGCCAGTGAGGGCTCCGCGTCCACGGCTGCCGCGTAGAGCGCGATCGCCTCGGCGTGACGGTCCGCGGCGGCGGCCTCGCGCGCGGCCGCGAGCAGGGAATCCGCCGGCGTCTCGGCGCGCGCGCCGCTCGCGGCGGCGAACACGAGGAGCAGCGCGAGGGCGGCTAGGCGTCGCGCACGGGCTTCCATCGCGTCACCCCCTTTCCGGGCGACAGGAAGAGACCCCGTGGCGCGGAGAGGAAGGTCACAACGGCCATCAGCATCCAGTAGATCATCGGGTAGAGCACGGCGACGCCGTAGTACCAGCCCAGGCGCTTGTCGTAGCGCCGATCGAGCAGCACGCCGGTGCCGAGCTGGGCCAGGCAGATCGTGGCGATGATCATACCCCACATGTTCGGGATCGGGCTCGCGCCGACGGGAGGGTAGCCCATCGCGTAGCTGAGGATCCAGATCGACGTGAGGATGACGAAGTCGTAGGCCCAGAGCATCGAGAGTAGGCTCTCCGAAAGCACGGGCCAGAGGCGGCGATGCCGCCAGGTGAGCGCTGCGCTGCCGTGCGCGCGGATCACCTGCGCGAGGCCGAGCGCCCAGCGCCGCCGCTGCCGCCAGAGCCCGCGCAGGCCGATCGGCACGTTCATCCAGACCACGGCGCGCGGCTCGTAGCGGATGTCCCAGTGGCGAAGCTGCAGGCGCCAGGTGAGGTCAATGTCCTCGGTCGCCATCTCCGGGTGGTAGAGGCCGACGTCGAGCAGCGCCCAGCGGTGGAAGGCGCCGACCACGCCGCTCATCGTCATGATGCGGCCGAAGATGCGCTGCGCCCGCCGCTGCAAGCTGATGATGCTCGTGAACTCGATCGTTTGCAGCATGGCGAGGAAGGTCTTGCGGTTGGCGACCCGCGGGTTGCCGGTGACGGCGCCCACGCGCGGCGCCTTGAAGTGGGGCACCATCACGCGCGCCAGCTCAGGCGCCGGCCGCGCGTCGGCGTCGATGACGATGATGATCTCACCGCGAGTGACGGGAATGGCGTCGTTCAATGCCATCGCCTTGCCCTCGTTGAAGGTCTTGCGCACGAGGCGGAAGCGCGGATCGGCGAGGAAGGGGCGCACGGCGGCAACGGTGGCGTCGGTCGAGGCGTCGTCGACGACGACGATCTCAAGGTCGGGATAGTCGATCTCGGCGCAGCCGGCGAGCGTGTTGGGCAGATCGGCCGCCTCGTTGAAGGCGGGGATGAGCACCGTCACCGGCGGTGGCGGGTCGGGCAGCGCGTAGAACTCGGCCTGCTCGCGCTCGGCGGCCGGCGTTTCCCGGCGTCCGAAGTAGAAGAGCGAGGTCACGATCCAGACGATCGAGGAGAAGACCGGGTACCAGGCAAAGAAGACCAGCGCCACGAAGTAGAGGCGCGAGTGCTCGATGGCGTCGAGGAGGTGGAGGAGGTCCATCTAGCGCGCCTCCTCGGAACCCGGGCTGAGGCGGCCCCAGGCGGCGTCGCCTGCCGCTGGGCGGTAACGCTTGCGCTCGCCCTCGAGCTCGATGATCAACTCGCGCGCGGCCTGCAGCGTGCGCAGGTCGGAGCCGGCCAGCGAGCGGCCCAGGAAGTCCTCGCGGAAGTCCTCGCCCGGATCCCGGCGCGTGCGGCGGCGACGCTTCTGCCGGGCCAATCGCAGGTTGTGCAGGATCCAGAGATAAACCAGCAGCGGCACCAGGACCAGGCTGATCACGATGAAGCCCAGGGCCGCGCGGAGGCCGCTGCTCATCGGCTGGCCGAGGACGAGGATCCAGTAGTTGACGAAGAGGATCCAGCTCGCCCCGGCAAAAAGGATGTGCGCAATCCGGCGGATCATCCGACTCCCGATTCCCCAGGCTTCCCTGGCCGGCCGCAGGCTTCCCCGGAAGGGAGAAGGTCGGCGAGAATCTAGGCAGGCGCGAAGGCGATTGCAATCGGAATGCCTGAGCACTTCCCAGCGCGTGATTTCCTTGACCGCAAGGGCGCGCGGGGCTACTCAGTGGCGGAACGCGACCGGTCGGTCGCCGCCGCACGGGGAGGCGCGCATGGATCTCGAGCTCGCGGGACGCATCGCCTGGGTCAGCGGCGCCTCCCGCGGCATCGGCTTCGCGATCGCGGAGGCGCTGGCGGCCGAGGGCGCGCGCTTGGCCATCGGCGCCCGCGACGTCGCCGGCCTCGCGCGCGCTGCCGCGGCGCTGGCGTCCCGCGCGAGCGCGCCGCCCTTCGCGCAGCCGCTCGATCTCGCCGAGGCCGAGTCGGTGGCCGCCTGGGCCGCTGCCTGCCGGGCGGGGCTCGGTCCCGCCGAGGTGCTCGTCGTCTGCAGCGGGGGACCGCCGGCCGGTCGCCACGCCGAGCTTGGCGACGCCGACTGGCGCCGCGCGGCCGAGCTGCTGCTGCACGGCCCGCGCGCGTTGATCGAGACCGCGCTTCCCGCGATGCAGGCGGCAGGCTGGGGGCGCATTCTCGTCGTCAGTTCGCTGGCGGTGCGCCAGCCGGTGGACGGGCTGATCCTCAGCAACAGCCTGCGCGCGGCGGTGCAGGGCTACCTGCGCACGCTGGCGAACGAGCTGGCGCCTGCGGGGATCACGGTGAACGGCCTGGCGCCCGGCTACACGCGAACCGAGCGGCTGACCGAGCTGGCCGCGCGCCAGGCGACGATGCGCGGGGTGAGCGAGCGCGAGATCGAGGCCGGCTGGCTAGCGGCGATTCCGGCCGGACGTCTCGGCGAGCCGCGCGAGATCGCGGCCGCAGCGGCCTTCCTTGCCGGGGAGCCGGCGGGTTACATTACCGGGCAGCTCCTCACCGTCGACGGCGGCGCCGTCCGGTCCTTGCTCTGAGCCAGCGGGGCCCAGCCCCGGGAAAGGTGTCCCCGTGATCGTCAAGCCTCGCTTCGCGCGCGCCCTGCTCGCGCTGCTGATCGCGCTCGGCGCGCGCAGCGCGCTGGCCATCGACACCTTCGAGTCCTATCCCATCGGGTTGCATGCAGCCGAAGCCTACCTGGTGCGCTACGGCCAGGGCGCGGACGACGACGCGCTGCGTGGCTACCTGGCGATCAACACCCTCGCGGTCGGTCTCACGGGTCGCTCGCACGTCTATGCCTGCACCGGTCTGTCCAGCACGGATCGCTACGAGGGCGGCCTCGAGTGGCTCACGGCCGGCTACTTCCAGACCCTGGTCGACCAGCAGGCCCTGGACGTCGACGGCTGGGCCGAGCTCGGTGCGCGCGGGCCGGGGCTTGAGACGGCGACGCGCGAGCTGGGCGTCGAGGTCAACTATGACGGCCCGCGCGGCGGGCTCTTCTTCCGCGGCACGCAGCGCTGGGAGCGCGACGGCGAGAACGAGGGCGGCGATCCGGTAGTCGGCCTGCGCCGCCGCTTCAGCTACGGCATCCACTTCAAGCTCGGGCCGGCCGCGCAGCTGCTCGCCGAGCTGCGCCAGGAGCGCCTCGCGGACTACCAGAGCCTGGAGAGCGGCAGCCGTACCGAGAGCTGGGCCCTCGGCTTCAACCGCAAGCTGAACCAGACCGCCGAGCTCATCCTCGAAGCGCGGGCGATGGAGCCGCCCGCGGACTCGGAGCTCGATCGGAGCTGGGATCTCACGCTCGGCTGGGTGGTGGTCTGGTAGATGAGCGAGCCCACCGGCCGCAAGCTGCGCTCCCTGCTCGGCGACTCCTTCTACGTCGCCTTCGGCTCCTATGCGACGCAGGGCTTCTCGCTGCTGATCAACCTGGTCCTCGTGCGCAAGCTGAGCTTGGCCAACTACGGCCTCTACTCGGTGATGCTGTCGACCTATGCGATGGGCACGCTGCTGCTTTCGCTGGGGGCCATGCCCATCGTGCAGCGCTATCTGCCCGAGCTGATCGCGACGGGCAACAAGCGCGGCGCGATCCAGCTCAAACGCATCGCGGCGGGGATCCATCTCGTGGCGGGATTGCTCATCGCCGGGATCTGCTGGGGTTTCCAGGAGCCGCTGGCCCGCTGGCTGAACGCGCCCGAGTTCCCGCAGCTCCTGCCCTTCTTCTTCCTCTTCATGCTGTTCAAGTTCGAAGCGAGCGTCTTCGAGGAGATGCTCACCGCGCACCGCAGCCAGAAGTACCGCAACCTGTCGCTGGCGGCCTTCCAGGCGGTGAAGTTCGCGCTGTACTGGCTGGCGCTGCCGCAGGACGGTTCGATCCAGACGGCGATGCTCTATCTCGTCCTGAGCAACGCGCTGCTCCTCGGGCTGATGATGGTCCGCGCGCTCGGCCTCGATCGCGAGCTGCAGGACGAGACCGACGCACCACTGCCCTGGCGACGCATGATTCGCTACGGACTCCTGCGCTACACGACGACGCTCACGGTGGTCGGCTTCTTCGCCGACATCGACATCTGGTTCATCACGCACTACCACGACACGGAGGCGGCCGGGCTCTACGGCTTCGCGACGAAGAACGTCCACATGCTCGCGAACCTGGTGCCGACGCACTTCCTGCTCACGGTGCTGGTGCCGGTCTACGTGCGCGAGTACACGAAGCGGCAGGACCCGCAGCAGCTCGTCCGGGTGTTCGCCTTCTTCAATAAGATCGTGACGGCGTTTCTGGCGCCGACCTTGGTCGGCTCGCTGCTCCTCGCGTCGCCGATCACGAGCCTCGTCTTCGACCCCAAGTTCCTGCCCTCGGTGCCGGCGTTTCGCGTGTTCTTCCTCGGCATGTTCGTCTTCTACTTCTGCAACACGAGCAGCTTCCTGCTCGTCGTGCTCGAGCGGCCGGAGATCACGCTCTACAGCCGCATCTTCGTGATCTACAACATCATCATGGACATCGTGCTGATCCCGCCCTACGGCATCATGGGCGCGGCGATCGCCACGGGCAGCGCGATGGCGATGGGCTACATCTTCAGCTACCTGATGCTCAAGCGCGTGATCAGCGTGCGCATCCCCTGGGGCGCCACCTTCCGCACCTTCGCCTATTCGGCGATCATGGGCCTGGCTGTCTGGCCCTTCCTTGCCCTGGGCTGGATCACCAGCGTTCCGCGCCTGCTCGCGGTGATCGGGCTGGGCGTGCTGATCTACGGGTTGCTGGCCTGGCGGCTGCCGGTCTTCAGCCGTGACGAACGCGAGCACCTGAACGGCGCGCTGCGGCGGCGCGTCTTTCCGGTGTAGCTGTCGCAGAAAGGCCGTGGAGGTGAGTGATCACATCGAAAGACTGCGGCGATTCGTCGAGAGCCGACTGGACGGGCACGAGGCGTTGCGGGTGCTCGAGGCGGGCTGCGGGAGCTGCAGTTGGTTCGATCTGCGTGATCGCGGCCGGATCGTCGGGATCGATATCTCTGCGAAGCAGCTCGCCCGCAATGCGCTGCTCCACGAAGCGGTGCAGGACGACCTCATGCAGCGCCGGTTCGCCCCGGCATCCTTCGATCTGATCGTCTGCCTCGATGTGCTGGAGCACCTGCCGCGTCCCCGAGCGGCCCTGGTCAATCTGTGCGAAGCGCTGGCCCCCGGCGGGCTCCTGGTGCTCAAGGTGCCCAATGCCCTCTCCTGGAAAGGGATCTTCACGAAGTGCACGCCCCATGGCCTGCACGTATGGGCCTACCGCCGATTCTTGTGGCGACCCCTCGCGGGCAGGGAGGACGTCGGCCCGTTCCGGACCCACATGCGGTGGGCGATCCGACCGCGTGGCCTGCGCCACTGGGCGAGAGAGTCCGGGCTGGGCATCGCCTACGAGGATTACTATGAGGCGTGGGCGCAGACGCGGTTGCGCCGGCGACTCGGTCCCCTGGACTGGGTGCTGAAGCTGCTCGATGGTCTTGGCCGCGCACTCAGCCTGGGCGAGCTGTCCTTGGCACGCAGCGAGTACGTGCTCGTCCTGGAACGGCGAAGGGGCTAGCCAGGGTCGAGCGAGAAGCACAACGGGCCGCGACGCCTGCGCGCCGCGGCCCGATGGCGTTCGCCGCGCTAGCGATACAGCGACTTGACGCTGCTGAAGTTCGTGCTCTCGGTGGGCACCGAGCACTCGGTGATGTCGATCGTCACGCTGTAGATCACGCCGCTGACGAGGATGGCCGCGTCGCGGTTGTAGACCTGGAGCTGATTGCTGCCGCAGTGCAGGAGCGCCGTGACGTCGATCGGCCCGGCCGTCGTCTGCGTCGCATAGCTGCCCGTGTTGATGCTCGGCGTCACCGCGACACCGTTGATGTAGACGCCGTCCAGGTTGGGCCCGCCGTAGATGCCGTCGCCGAGGGCGTCGTCACCCGCCCAGCAGAAGGTCATGACGGCGGACTCGATGCAGCAGGTCTGCACGTCGAAGGGCTGACAGTAGAGCGCCGAGGCCGGCGTGGCGACGGCGTCGGTGCCGATCCACTGCGCCTGAGGATCGCAGGCGAGCTGCGGGAGCCAGGCCGGGTGCGGCGCGATGACGACCGCGCTGCGGGGGCCGCAGGCGGCTGCGAAATCCGCCGCCGTGAAGAGACTGGCCGAGAGCGGGGTGGCGCCGAGGCCGACCAGCGCGCTGATCTGCGGATCGGCATTGCCGATCGCGGCATTGCCGCTGCGCAAGGAGACGAGTTCGGCGGCCGCCGGCAGTGCGAGCCCGGCGAGCAGTCCGAGGGCGAGGAGCGGCTGACGGAAGCTGCGAGGGGCGAAGGAGAACATGGCAGTCCTCGGTTGGGTTGGGGTAGCAGGCGGCAAGGTGGAACTGCACTCAGATACCCGATCTCGAGTTCTGAATTGCCTACATAGCGGACAAGTATGGCCGATATCGGAAACACGGTGCAAGGAAATTCCTGCCAAAAACCCCGCCTATTGCCTCAGCGCCGGCGGGCGAGGAGGATCGTCGCCGGGGAATTCGCGCTCCAGGGACTGCCGTCCCAGTCGCCGCAGGCCTCGTCGACGCTGAAGCCGGCCGCGGCGAGGGCGGCCTCCTGATCGGCGCGCGTGAGGGGCAGCAGGGGGATCGTGTCGCTGAGCGCCAGCGAGGGGCCGCTCAGCGAGAGCCGGAAGCCGAGCCGAGCGGGCGCGCGGCTGAAGTCGTAGTCCCGGCGAAAAACGAGCGTGCCGCCCGCGCCGTCGGGAATCCGCCGCTCGGGGAAGTCGCTGCGACCTGCAGCGAGCACGCGATCGAAGTTCACCGTCTGCGTGACGAGCAGCGCGCGCGGCGCGAGCAGGCCGGCCAGCGCGCCGAGTCCCGCCGCCAGCGCGCTGGGCGCGACGAGATGCGCCAGGGTGTTGCCCAGGCAGAGCGCGGCGCCGAAGGGCCCCGCGAGCACGAAGCCCGCGCTCTCGAGCGGGGCCACGATCACGGGCGTGCCGGCGCCGAGTCGCTCGCGAGCGCGCTCGGCGATCTGCGCGTCGGGCTCCAGGCCCACGGCCGCAAGACCCCAGTCACGCAGCAGCTCCAGATGCCGGCCGCTGCCGCAGCCCGCGTCGAGCACGCGCCGCGCGCCGGCCGCGCGCAGGCGCTCGCGCAGGAAGCTCGCCTGCATCTCGCCGACGGGGAAGAGCTGATCGTAGTGCGGCGCCAGGCGCCCGTAGATGTCCATGCGCCTAGAGTAGTAGGGTTGCGCCACGCGCCCTAGCCCTTTCCGCAGCGCGGCCGAACCTGCTAGCTTCTCCGCATGCCCAGGGCCCTTCCCCGCATCAAGCGCGAGCAGGTCGTCCGCCTCTGGCTCGCGCGCCAGGGGCTCGCCGCGCCCCGCGGCCGCCGCCTGACGCGCGCGCAGTTCCTCGCGCATCTCGACGGCTGCGGCGCACTGCAGCTCGACAGCGTCAACGCGCTCGCCCGCGCGCACCTGCTGACCCTCTGGAGTCGCTACGGGCAGTTCGCGCCGGCCACGGTGGACCGCTGGGTCTACAAGGAGCGCCTCGCCTACGAGTTCTGGGGCCACGAGGCGAGCCTGCTGCCGCTCTCCAGCCTGCCCCTCAGCCGCCGCTACATGCGCGACTGGGCGCCGCGCGGCCCGTGGTGGGAGGACCGCCGCGCGGGCGAGGCGATCCAGCGCCGCGTGCTGCGGCGCATCCGCGAGGAGGGTCCGCTCGAGAGCGCGCACTTCGAGGCAGCGCCCGACGAGGCGGGCGGTCCCTGGTGGGGCTGGAAGGACGCGAAGATGGCCCTCGAGTGGCACTGGCGGCGGGGGCGCCTGGCGGTCAGCGAGCGGCGGCACTTCCGGCGCGTCTACGACCTGGCCGAGCGCGTCTACCCGCCGGGGCCCACGGCCAGCCGGCGCGCCCACGCCGAGAGCTGGGCGCTGATCGGCCTCGGCGCGAACGGCGTCGCCACGGCGCGGCATCTGGACCACTACCTGTCGGCGCCGCGCCTCATGGCGCCCGAGCGCGCAGCGGTGC
>VGXI01000028.1 GCA_016873475.1 bacterium
GGGGGCCCGCGACGTCCTCCGCATCGGCTCGGAGGGCTTCGGCGCGCTGATGGCCTCGCTGGGCGTCGGCTCCGTGTGCGCGGGGCTGGTGCTCGCCTTCCGGCGGCGCGTCGATCCCATCCGCACGATGCTCGTGGGCGCCGGCGGCCTCGCGCTCGCCGACATCGCCCTTGCGCTCTCGCCGCGCGCCAACTTCACGCCCCTCGCCTTCGTGCTGCTCTTCGGCGCCGGTTTCGCGGCCGTCTCGCTGACGGCGACCGCCAACACGGCCATCCAGTCTCGGGTCCCCGACGCGCTGCGCGGCCGAGTGATGAGCGTCTACCTCACCGCCTTCGCGGCCTCGGTGCCGCTGGGCGGGCTCTTCGCCGGGGCGCTGGCCCGCGCCTGGGGCGCGCCCTTCGCCCTCGCCACCGGCGGCCTGCTCTCGGGGCTGGCGCTGCTCCTCGCCCTCTGGCGTTTGCGCCCGGCGGCCCTGGCCGGCTAGCTGGCGGCTTGCACCCTATACGCCTGTCGAGTATTCTTCCCGGCACCCTCCACGGCGGAACGGCCCATGTCCCAGCGCGACGACGACTCCCTGCGCGAGGTGCTCGAGGCGCTCACCCGCCTGCGCCTCAGCCACGACCGCCTGCGCGGCGAGCGCGCGCCCGGCGATGCGGCCGAGCGCCGCCCGCTGGCGCCGGCGGATGAGCCCGTCGACTTCTCCGACTTGCCCTGGATCGACGAGGCCGGCGCCGAGGCCAGCCTGGAAGCGCTGGTCGGCGCGACGGTCGGCCGCCACGCCGATGCCCAGGGACAGGTCGGCGAGTACCTGCGCCGCGAGGTCGAGGTCGAGACGCGCCTGCCGCATCTGCGCGGCCTGGGCGAGGCCCTGCGCGAGGCCCTGCCCGAGGCCGCCGGGCTCGCCGGCCTCGTCCAGGACGCCGACCTGCTCGCCGAGGCGCGCGCCGAGGACCTGCTCTTCCTCGACCTCGAGACGACCGGCCTGCACCGCGGCATCGTCGTGCTGCTTGGCTTCATGCGCCTGGGGCCGGGCGAGAAGCCGCTCACCTGCACGCAGCTTTTCCCGCGCGGCTATGCGGAGGAGGCGCCGCTGCTCGGGGAGTTCATCGCCCACCTGCGCCGGCACCCGCTGCTCGTCACCTTCAACGGCCGCGGCTTCGACGCGCCCTTCCTCGAGAGCCGCCTGCGCTTCCACGGCTGGTTCGAGCCCCTCGGCTACGCGCACGTGGACCTGCTCCACCTCGCGCGCCGCCTCTGGCAGGGCCGCCTGCCCGACTTCCGCCTGCAGACCCTCGAGCGGCGCCTCTTCGGTCGCCGCCGGCTGGCCGATCTGCCGGGCAGCGAGGTGCCGCGCATCTGGGAGGACTACGAAAGGAGCGGCGAGCTGCGCCACCTGCCGGGCATCTGGGAGCACAACCTGCGGGACATCGCCACGCTGGCCGAGCTGCTCGTGCGCGCGGTGCGCGAGCTGCCGCTCGTCGACGGCGAGCGGCCGGACGGCGAGGCGCCCGACGCCGAGGCTTCCGCGCGCGGCGCTCGCTGATCGAAAGGTCCTTGGCAAGCCCGCGCCGCTCGTGCAGTCTGGCGGGGCATTCGGTCTCGAACGCAGCGCGGAGGTGGATCATGCGGCAGCGCCTCGTGTCACTGCTCCTGCTCGCGGCACTCGCGGCGCCCCTCCCGGCCGGGGCCGGCGACGCTGGCGCGACCTATCGCTTCCTCGAGGAGCTCTACAACCGCTTCGACCGCGCGCTGCAGCCCTACCTGATCAGCGAGTTCGAGCAATACCTGGCCGTCTACCCGGCCGGTGCGCGCGCCGATCGCGCCCTCTACCTGCTCGGCCGCACTTACGAGGACGCGGGCGACCGGCACGCAGCGCTCGCCGCCTACGCGAAGCTGCTCTACCTGTACCCGACGAGCGACGAGCGCGCCGCGGCGCTGGACGCCCTGCGCGCCATCCTCGGCCGCGAGAAGTTCTACATCGACCAGCGAGGCCGCCTGGAAGCCCTGCTGCGCGAGGCGGACGGCTCCGGCAGCCGCGCGGACCGCCACTACGCCTACCTCAGCTTCCTCAGCAAGCTCGACGCGACGCGCCTGCACGAGCGCCTGCTCGCCGAGTGCACGGCCTTCAAGCGCGACTACCCGCTCGACGCGCGCCTGCCGCACCTCGACCTCTGGATCGCCGTCTCCTGGGCGAACAAGGGCGGCAGCCTCGAATCGGCCCAGGCCTTCCGCAAGTTCGAGGCGCTCTACCCGGAGGACCCCTCGCTGCCCTACGCCCGCTACACGCGCGCCGAGCTGCTCAGCCGCGAGCTGAACGGCGGCCAGCAGGCGATCTCGATCCTGCGCGGCCTGGTGGCGAGCTTCCCCGAGAGCCGCTATGCGCCGCGCGCGCTCTTCCTGCTCGGCGAGACGCAGGCGCGCCTGAAGGACTTCAAGCAGGCCATCGCCGACTACCGCCGTCTCGCCGACGAGTACGCGGCGGACGAAGCGGCGCCGGCCGCCCTGCTTGCCGTGGCCGAGATCCAGGAGCGCCAGCTCAGGGACCTGCCGGCGGCCGCCGCCACGCTGAAGGAACTGCCCGAGCGCTTCCCGGGCGAGGCGCGTGGCGTCGAGGCGCTCGAGCGCGCGGCGATGCTCGAGACGCAACGCCTGGGCGACCACCGCAGCGCCGCCGCCACCTTCGCCAGCGTGGCGGACTACTTCCCGCAGCACGAGCGAGCGGCCGAGAGCCTGCTCAAGGCCGGCAAGCTGCACGAGGAGAAGACCGGCGATCTCCAGGCCGCGCTCGCCTACTATCGCCTCGCGCTCGAGCGCTACCCGGGCGACCGCAAGGCGGGCGAGCTGGGGCGTCGCGCCGAGCGGCTGAGTCAGCGGCTCGGCGGCTGAGCCCTAGGCGCCGTAGACGCTGAAGCCCCCCCAGAAGAAAGGGTGTCCGCGCGCCTCGCGCAAAGCGCGGGCGGCGGCCCACAAGGCGCGCCCTGCGTCGGCCTCCGCCGCGGCGAGGTACTCGGCGTAGAAGGCCGCCATGAAGTCGCGCGTCGCGGCGTCGTGGACCCGCCAGCGGCTTGCGACCAGGGTCCGCGCGCCCGCCGCCAGGAAGCCGTGCGCGACGCCGTCCAGTTCCCCGCCCTGCTCCCCGAGGACTTCTCCGCTCTCGCAGGCGCTGAGGACGACCAGCTCCGCCGCTAGCTCGAGGTCGGCGAGGTCGGCGAGGAAGACGGCGCCGTCGTCGGTCGCCAGGCGCGAGAAGTGGGGGTTGTCGGCGCGGAAGCGGCCGTGCGTGATCAGGTGCAGATGCCGGCAGTCGGGCAGGAGCGAGAGCAGCGTTTCGCGGGTCGGATCGCGGTGCACCCGCGGCCGCCGGCCGGCGGCGGCAAGCTGGCCGGCGACGCCCGCGAGCTCGGCGCCGGTCTCGGGCGGCCCCACGCGGATCGCCCCGGCCACATGATAGCCGCCCGCCGCCTGTCGCCCTCGTCGCTTGCGGCCGAGCAGGAAGTCGGCGGTTGGCGTCCGCGTGATGAGGAACTGCTCGCCGAGGTAGGCGCTCCCATCGTGCAGGCATTCGAAGGGAACCCCGTGCAGGAAGGCATGGGGGATCACCGTGAGGCGTCCGTCCCTGGGGATGCGCAAGGCGAGGGGCGCGATGAGCGCCGCGTGCAGGCGGGCCAGCGCGCGCTCTGTCGATTCGCGGGCGAGCGCGAGGTCGAAACCAGGTCGCTCGGCCGCGAGGGCGGCGGCGTTCAGCTGGAAGCGGAAGCGCTCGCACGCGAGACGGATCTCAGCCTCAGTCGCTGACAGGGTGACGAGGCGCCGCTGGCTCCGCGTGAGGAGCAGGGCGACGATGCGATCGCCGGCTACGAAGTACTGAAGCAGGCACTCGTCGGGGCGCAGGACCGCCGCGATCTGGTCGAGGCGGGTCCGCTGCCAGGCGGCACCGCCCGGGTCGAGCCCCGCCACCTGTCGGATGTTGCCGAGGAGCCTGCGTTCGCGCGCCAGCAGCTCGCGACGCAGGCGTTCCAGGGCCGCGGAATCGCTGGCAGGACTCCCCAGCAGCTCGGCGTCCTCGAGTCGGCGGGTCAGCGCCGCGAGGGCCGCCCGCTCGGCGCGCTGGGCTTCCGGGATCACCCGCGTTCGCGCCGCTTGGCGCTCGCGGAATCCGCGCGCTCGCGCCCGCTCTGCCAGCGCGAAGATCGCGGCGAACTGGGGTCGGCGGGCGTCGAGCTGGAGGCCAACTTGCTGGGTGAAGAGCGGGTCGTAGCGGGCGAAGGCGCGCGTGCGCATCTCGGCGCCGGGAATGAGCCGGCGCTGCGCCTCGAAGGCGAGCAGCGCCCGGGCGAAATGCCGCGCCGCCAGGCGGCGCTCCCCGCGCTGCGCCGCGAGGTGGGAGAGGAGCGCTTCGAGCCGCAGCCGATCGCCACTGCTGAGCCGGCCGCGCTCGGCCAGCACCGGCGCCAGCGCCGCCGCCGCCGCGGCCGGCCGCCGTCGGGCCAGGCAGATCTCCGCGCTGAGGAAGCAGTCGTCGCGCGCGCCGCGCACCATGCCGAGCGAGGCATGGATCCGCTTGGCGCGCCCGACCAGGCGCTGGGCGCCGGCCAGATCGCCGAGCGCGAGCGCGGCCCGCGCCTGGACCGCGAGCGCCTGCGCCACGCGCGGCCGAATGCGCTGCCGGCGATAGTAGTCGAGGGCCTCGGTCAGCGGAGCGAGGGCGGCCTGGGGTTGCGCGAGGGCGAGAAGGATCTGGGCCTCGTCCACCCGGGCGAGCGCCGTGTCGAGCGCCATCGCTTCGCCGCTGAAGCCCGCGATCGCCTGCTGGATCAGGCCGTGCGCTTCGTCGGCGATGCCCAGCTCGAGGTACAGCTCGGCGCGCAGGCGCTGCGAGGCGGCAAGCATGTCCCGCTGCCCCGCGGTTGCGAAGGCCTCTCCGGCTTGTTCCAGCAGAGCGAGCGCGGCGCGGAAGTCGCCGCGGAGCCCCTCGAGGAAGGCGCGGTTGAAGCGGGCCTGCGCGAGGAGCGAATCGAGGCCGAGCCGCGCGCACTCCGCTTCCACCCGCAAGAAGAGGCGCCGCGCCGGCTCCACTTGCGACAGGCTCGTCTGCGAGATGGCCTGGTTCATCAGGAGCCCGACCCAGGTGGCGTCGCGTTGGCCAAGGCGATCGAAGATGCGAGCGGCCTCGCCGTAGCTCGCGAGGGCCTCGCCGTAGCGATCCTGCTGGTAGGAGGCGTTGCCGCGGTTCATGAAGAGCTTGCCGAGGTAGGCGAGGTCGCGGCTCCGCCGCAGAAGCCGTTCCGCCTGGCGACTCAGCGATTCCGCCAGGACCCGCTCCCCGAGCAGCGAATGGAGATGGACCCTGCCGACGAGGATCTGGCCGAGCAGGGCGGCGGCACCTGCGCGTTCCGCGGCTGCGCAGGCCTCACCATAAGCGCGGCGCGCGAGCCGCAGGCGGCCGGTGAAGAGATAGGCCTCGGCGCGACAGCGCCAGGCGTGAGCCAGCCCCTCGGGCCCAACGCTGGCCTGATGGCGGCGGGCCAGCTGCAGTAGCGGTCGCGAGAGCGCATCGGCGCGAGCGGGGTCGCTCATCAGGAGGGAGGCGGCGCAGTCCCGGGCGGCGGCGATCGCCGCGCGATCGGGCCGGTAGGCGGGATCGCCTAGACGCGCCGCGAGCAAGGCCGGCGTGAGGTCGCCTTCGGCGAGCGGAGGGGCAAGGGGTCGATCGTCCGATACCATGAGGCGACCTTCGCAGCAACTGCCGGCCGCCGCAGCCGGCGGCTGCGGTCGATACTAGCTGGGCAGGTCGATACGGATCAACTGGTCGGCGATGAGAATGGAGAAGCTCGCCGTGCTCGCGGGCAGGGAGGGAATCTCGAACTCCCCGAGGTCGGAGAGCGGGTACTCCGCGAGACCGTCGGCGCCGAGGGCCGCTGCCCGCGTCGCGGGCGGAATCGCCTGGCCCGAGTTCGCCATCAGCTGTCCGCGCAAGTTGCGACATCCGCCCCCCGCGTCCGCGAGCTGCAGCGCAAGGCGGCAGGCCCCAGCCTCGTAGAAGAGCGTCCGCTCGCCGGCAACGGCGGCGCTCCGGAGCGCGGGCGCGGACCGCAGAGAGGAGTCGGCCGTCAGCACCGCGACGACCGCCTGCACCGGGCGGCCGAGCCGCTCGATCCATCTCTCGAGAGCCGTGCCGGAGTCGCGAGCCCCACTCGCGACCCCGGCGCCGGCCTGAGACAATTGCAAGGAAGCCAGGGATCTCTCCAGCAAGTCCATGGGGATCGCTGGAAGCCGAGCATCTTCCAGTGCCGAGAGCAAACCGCGCAGGGCTTCTGCGTTCCTGGCGCAGCGAGGGCAGGCGGCGCAGTGTGCCGCGACTGCAGGGTCCTTCCCCTCCTCCACATGCGCCAGAATCGTCTCCCAATCAGGGTGCTGCACGCGCGGTGTCATTCCTCAGTTCTCCCGCTGTTTCTTCTCGGCCGCTTGCCGGAGTCTGCCTTCCCTCCAGTAGACGGAGCCGGCCCCCGGTTTGATAGCCCCGCGAGCGTTTTCTTCAGTCGCTCGAGGCAGCGTGCGCGCGTCGGTCCGATGCTGCCGATGGGGATGCCCTGCCGCTCCTGGATCGCCAGGTAGCTGGGCTGCGGTTCTTCGATGAAGAGGGCGTGCAGCAGGTCGCGGCAGCGAGGGTCGAGCGCGCCCAGGGCATCCCGAACCCGTGCGACCGCCTCGAGGCGCTCGAGGGCTTCCAGCGCCTCGGGCTCGACCAGCAGCCTGGAATCGTCCTCGAGTTCCGTGATGTCGAGCGTCGGCCGCTGCCGGCGCCGGGTATCGATCGCCGCGCGGTAGGCGATGTTGTAGACCCAGGCCGCGAGCCGGTCCGGCTCGCGCAGAGTGGCGAGCGAGCGATGGGCGGCCAGACAGACCGTCTGGAAGTGGTCCTCGCGTTCCGCCTCGGTCAGGCCGAGCCGCCGGCCCACCGCATAGATCAGCCGCCCGTAGTCGGCCAGGAACCGGCGCCAGGCCAGCTCATCGCCCGCGAGCATCGCGGCCACCTGCGAACGCAGATCCATGGATTCCTCGGGGTGAATCGCTGCCGCCAACGCGCGGCGCGGACTCGCTCACCCCCGCTTCAATAGGACGGGTCGCGAGGCCCTGTCAACCCGGGATCCGGCCTTGCCGATTACGTTGTCCGATATCTCGGCTGTGCGGCCCGGGATTTGTGGAAAATTGACGTTCTTTCCATATTGATGTACACTCCCGACAGCTCCATTCCTGGCAGTCCCCTCCGCATCGGCAGGTGCCCCATGATTCGGCTCCAGACTCCGCCGGCATTCCCGTTCCTTCGCGCCGCCGCGCTGACTGCTCTGCTATGGGCTACGGCCGGTGTTCCCCGCGAGGCCACCGCCAGCGACGGGGAGGGTCCCGAGTACCGCGATCGACAGGTCGCCGTGCGGCTGCTGGCCGGGAGCGACATCGCCGCCTTCAACGGTCGCTGGGGAACCACCCTCGTCGCATCGCTGGCGGACGAGAACTACCATCTCGTCGAGGTGCCCGAGCTGGAGGATTGCGAGCAGCTGGCCTTGCTCATGGCAGCCGATCCCGAGGTCCTGCGCAGCGACCTCAACTTCGTCGTCGAAGGTCCGGAAGCCGTGCGGCAGATGGTCGTCGGCGCCGTCGGCGGCGGCTGGGCGGACTTCGAGTTTCAGCGCATGGCGGAAGCGATCGGAGTGGCGACCGCCCACGCCTACTCCCGCGGCGAGGGGATCACCGTCGCCGTCCTGGATACCGGGGTCTACGAGGGTCACGACGTCCTCCACGATCGCCTGACCTGGCCCGGGCGCGACTTCCTCGATGGCGACAACGAGCCGCGCGACGAAGCAAACGGCGTCGATGACGATCTCGACGGGATGATCGACGAGGGCTACGGGCACGGCACCATGGTCGCCGGCCTGATCGCTCTCGTCGCCCCGGAAGCGCGCATCCTGCCCATCCGCATTCTCGACGACGAGGGGCGCACGGACCTCTTCACGATGGCGGCCGGTATCGAGTACGCCCGCTTGGCCGGCGCACGCGTGATCAACATGAGCTTCGGCGCCCGGCTCGAGACCTTGCCGGGGCTCGAGTACCTGTTCCAGCGCTGCGCCGCCGAGGGCGTGATCCCCGTCGCCGGCGCCGGCAACGACAACCGCAGCGATCTACCCCTCTATCCCGCGCAGGTGGCGGAGGTGTTCATGGTCACGGCCCTGGACACGCTGGGGGTGAAGGCCGACTTCGCCGATTACAGCGAGCGGGTCCTCGTCGCCGCTCCGGGCGTCGGCTTGCGCAGCAGCTACCCGGAGGGAGAGGACGACGAGGAGTGGGGACTGGGCGCCGGTTGCTCCTTCGCCACGGCGCTCGTCTCGGCCGAAGTGGCGCTCATCCTCGCCCAGGATCCATCGCTCGACCACGGCGCGGTTCGCGCGCGCGTCGCGTCGGCGGTGACGGACATCTACAGCCTGCCCGGCAACGAGGCCTATCTCGGCCGCCTCGGCACGGGCATGATCTTCCTGCCGCTCGCGCTTGGCGCGGATCAGACCGCCGTCCCCGGCATTCCGGAGCTGGCCGGCCTTCATCTGGACGCCTACCCGAATCCCACGCCCGGGACGGTCCGCTTCTCCCTTCCGGGAGGGCGGTCCGCTGCGATCGGTCCACTCGCGGTCTTCGACAGCGCGGGTCGCCTCGTGCGACGACTCGATCTCGGCGCGACCGGGATCGGCATCTGGGACGGCCTCGACGAGGCGGGCCGCCGGCTGCCGGCGGGTGCCTACTTCGCGCGGCTGAGCACGCCGGCCGGCGTGTTGCGATCGAAGGTCGTGCTGATGCGCTAGGGGGCGAGCACCCTCGCACGGAGACCGCATCCCGGACCCCTACCTCCTCTTTGCGCTTCCTCATTGGTGTTTGCCAACAAACACCGCCGTCCTGGTATTTCCCCCCGGCTCGCCACGTCCACTCCAGTCACAGGCGGATCAGCTTCGCCGCTTGGCCACGCGCGAGAGTCCACGCGATTGCGCCGAGCGCCTCGCAGCCCGCCTCCCGCCCGCACTCTGGCAGGGACGACGATGGATACCCGGTCACAAGAGAACCACGAGCAGGCCGAGGGCGATCGCCTGCGCGCGGTCATCTACTCGCATGACACCTATGGCCTGGGCCACCTCACCCGAACGCAGCGGGTGGCGGCCGGCATCGTGGCCGCCTTCCCCCAGGCCTGCGTGCTGATCGTCTCGGGCTCGCCCGTGGCGCATCGCTTCCAGTTCCCCGCCCGCGTCGACTACCTGAAGCTGCCCTCGGTCGTGAAACTGGGTCCCAGCGAGTACGGGTCCCGCTCGCTGCTGATCACTCCCCGCCGGATCCGGCGCCTGCGCAGTCGTCTCATCCTGACGGCGATCGATCACTTCCGCCCCAACCTCCTGATGGTCGACAACGTGCCCCTGGGCATGAAGGGTGAGCTGCGGCCGGCGCTGCAACACCTGAAGCGCCGCTACCCGAACTGCAAGATCCACCTCAACCTGCGCGACATCCTCGACGACGCGTCGACGATCCGCGCGCATTGGCAGGCGACCGGCGCCGCCGCGGCCGTCGAAGGTCTGTTCGACGCGGTCAACGTCTTCGGCTGCCGGGAAATCTACGATAGTGAGGCTGCCTACGCGCTGCCGAGCGGGCGGACTCGCTTCCTCGGCTACATCGGCCCGGGCGATCCCGCGCCCACGGCGGCGCCCGGCACGCCGCCCGGCGCGCGCGCGCGCGTCCTCGTGACTGTCGGTGGCGGCGGCGACGGCGAGCCCCTGCTCAGCGCGGTCGCCGACCTCCAGGCCGCGCTCGGGCCGGCGAGTCCATACCACTTCCTGGTCATCACGGGGCCCTTGATGGATGGCGACACTCGCACGGCGCTTGGCGATCGATTCGCGCAACTGCCTGCCGCCGAATGCCACGAGTACCTGCCGGACCTGCCAGCGCAGATGGCGGCCGCTGATCTCGTGCTGTCGATGGGCGGCTACAACACGCTGTGCGAAGTGATGGCGCGCGCCCGGCGGGCCATCGTCGTTCCCCGCCAGCATCCCCGCCGCGAGCAGCTGATCCGGGCGGAAGCGCTGGCGGCGCGGGGCGTCCTGCGCCTGCTGGCCCTCGATCGGCTCGACACCACAAGTCTGCAGGCGGCGCTCGCGAGCAGCCTCGACGAGGGGCCCACGCTGACGGCTGCCGTTCTACCCGCCCTAGACGGTATCGCCGTGCTGCAGAGACAGCTTCGCGAGGATTTCCGGGCCAGCGTGGCGCGGCCGCGGGGCGGCGCCGCGGCCGCCCCTCCGGGCGCCGAGCGCGGGGCATCCGCGCCGCCACTGGTGGGCGCCCTGCCGACGCCTCCGCGGGGGGCCGTCAGCGCACCGCGAGCGCCCCTCAAGCACCTGCTGACCTTGGCCTGCCTGCTGCTGGCGGGGGCGCGATCGGTGAGTGCCGGTCTGCAGCCCGCGGAGGCGGCACTCGGCATCCGGCTGGGCCATGACAGCAACCTGCTCGATGCCTCGGATGCCGAGCGCGCCGCCTTCGCCGCCGGCGCGCCCGGCACGCTCTTCGCGGTCGACGCCATGACGGACCGCTTCCTCGACCTGGCCGCCCAGGCGCGCTGGACGCTGGGCCGTCCGCTCGGCGTCAAGACGCAGCTGGCGGGGGACTACGAGCGCCGGCAGTACATCGGCAATGCGATCGTCAGTCGGGAGCGATTCGGCATCGAGCTGCTGGGACGGCTGGCCGGGCGGACCCGCGTCGGTCTCAAGCTCGGCTACGTGCCGCAGGTCTACGCGCGGCACCGGCTGGACAAGGACGCCCTGCCCGGCGCTCCCCTCTTTCGCGCGGAAGTCTACAGCGCCTGGGAGACCGGGCTGGAACTCCGCCAGGCGCTCGGCGAGCGCTGGCAGCTGAGCGGCGAGGTCGGCGGGACCTGGCGAGACTATGTGGAGGCTTTCAACGAGCGCGATCGGCGGCGCCTCGCGCTGGCGCTGGGGGCGAACTGGGAGGCGAATCCGCGGCTGCGGCTCGCCCTCAGCGGCGGACATCTCCGGTCCTGGTCGCGCAACGAGCCCGACCTCGGGCGCGACCTCTCCGCGGCCGAATGGTGGCTGCGACCGGCCCTCGTCATTGCGGCCGCCCCGCATCTGCTCGAGGCCGAGCTGGCCCTGGAGCTGAGGCGGCGCGAGTACCTGTCCACCCTCGTCGACGACTGGAGCCACTACGGACGCGAGGACCGCTCGGGGGCGGTGCAGGCGACGCTGCAGCGGACGCTGCGCGCGGACCTCGCCCTCGTCGGCCAGTTCACGCGCGCTTGGCGGAGCGCGGAGTTGGCCGCCGAGAGCGCGATCGACTACGACGACGAAGGGACCTTTTCGGAATCCGTTGTTGCCGTCGGCATCGACTGGCGTTGGGAAGACTAGCCCAAAGGAGCAGGCATGATTTCCAGTCTCACGCGCGGCCTCATTGGCGCCGCCTCCATCGCACTCGCGTTCGCCGCGGTTCCCGCGCAGGCCGCCTGGACCAGCTTCCACGGCGATGCGCGCAATTCGGGTTTCTGCACGAACGACGCCCCCTTCGACTCGTTGCTGGCCTGGACCGTCGCCACGGGCGACAGCATCGTCTTCTCCTCGCCGGTCGTCGGGGCGGACGGCCGCCTCTACGTGGGCACGCTCGGCGATCGGCTCCTCGCGCTCTCCCCGCAGGGGGACCACCTGTGGTCGTACTCCGCCGGTGGCAATTTCCGGCACTCGACCCCGGCGATCGCCGCGGACGGCAGCATCACGATCGCCAGCGCCGATGGCGTGCTCCACGCGGTGAACCCCAATGGCAGCGCTCGCTGGACGCTAGCGCTGCCCAGTACGGTCAAGTCGTCTCCGAAGATCGCCGCCGACGGCACCATCTACATCGGGGCCGAGAACGGGCGGCTCTACGCGGTGAACGCGACCGGCACCCTGCGCTGGTCCTACCTCACGGGCGGCGCGATCCGCACCGTGCCCGCCATCGCCAACGACGGCACCGTGCTCTTCGGCTCGCTGGACGGCAAGCTCTACGCGCTGCATGCCAATGGCACCCTGCGCTGGTCCGCGCTGACCAATGGACAGCTCAAGTTCTCGTCGCCGACCGTGACGGAGAGCGGAGTCGTCTACTTCGGCTCTTATGACGGCTTCTTGTACGCAGTGACTCTGGACCAGACTTTCCTCTGGGCCTATCCGACCGGACACGTCCTGCGCTCCTCGCCGGCCATCGGCCCCCTCGGGCAGATCTACATCGGCGT
Organism: bacterium; assembly: GCA_016873475.1. Taxonomy (NCBI): domain Bacteria; species bacterium. Next base: position 12,299 of record VGXI01000028.1, read on the forward strand.
GGACAGCAAGCTGATCGCCCTCCTGCCCGACGGCACTCTCGCCTGGGAGTACGACACGGGCGGCGAGATCTACAGCTCGCCCGTCTACTTCGGCGACGATGACGTGGTTTGCGTCGGCTCGGACAGCGGGGTCTTCCACTGCCTGCGCGCAGACGGCCAGCTCGACTGGACCTTCACCGTCGGTAGCCAGATCCGCACGGTGCCCTGTCCGGCGCCGAGCGGCCACATCTACGTTGCCGATGCCGCGGGGACGATCTGGGCGATGGGCGCGCCGATCAACGTGGCCGCGCCGGAGAGCGCGCTGCCGGTAGCGGGACTCGGGGTGCGCCCGACCCGGAATCCGGCGATCGGCAGCGTCACCTTCGAGGCGCTCGATCAGACGGCCCGGCAGTTGGACCTGCTCCTCTACGACGTTGCCGGCCGGCACGTGGTCACCCTGCCCGGCGGCGACCGCGACGCCCGCCTCTGGAACGGACTCGACGCCGAAGGACGGCGCGCCCCCGCCGGCACCTACCTGTATCGCCTGCAGGGGAGCCCCGCGCGCGGCGCGGGCCGGCTGACGTTGTTGCGATGAGATCGACGACGCGACGCTGCCGCCACCTGCTGCTCTGCTCTGCGCTCGCCGCCGCGATCGGCGCCTGCTCGCCGGACGTCGAGGACGGGCTGGGCCCGCAGGTGCCGATTCCCAACGTGACGGGCTCGGCGCTGCGCGCGGAGCAGCCCGCCGACGGCCTCGACGTCGAGATCGAGGACGCCGAGACGGGCGAGACCGCGGCCGCCACGGTCACCGTCGGCGGCCAGTTCGGATTCGCCGAGATCCCGGCCGGGCGCTGGGAGATCAAGGTTTCCGGCGCTGACGCGGGCGACTTCGACTCGGTGAGCCGAGTCTTCGAGTTGGACTCGGCCGACCAGCTCCAACCCCCGCTCGAGTTCGAGGTCTGGGCCTTCGGCTGCCGGAGTCTGGCGCCCGCCGCCGGTGTCCGCCTGCCGCGTCCGAACGTCTTCGCGCCCCTGACCTTTCGCTGGGTGAACCCCAGCGGCGGCCGCGTGGAGCTCGACGGGGTGCGCGTCTTCGTCTACACGGCAGCCGGCGATCGGATCTGGACCTCCGAGAAGCTGGTGGCGGCGGAACTCTCCTGGAACGGCGTCGCCAACGCGGGCGACCTGGCCGGGCAGGCCGTGCCCGCCGGAGACTACTACTGGCGCTTGCGCGTCGACTTCGTGGACTCCCTGGAAGCGAGGCTGGATCCACAGGCAATGGTGTTCGAATGAGCCGCGCCGCCCGCAGCGAGATCCTCGCGGCCGCCCCCTCGTCGCGGCCGCTCTCGCCGGCGCCGGCGATGCAGCCGGAAACGGCGACCTGGGACGGACGCACGGGGACCCTGGCCTATGTCGCCAAGATGTTCCCGCGGATCTCCGAGACCTTCATCCTGCGCGAGATCCTGGCGCTCAAGCAGGCCGGCATTCCCGTGCAGATCTACTCCCTCCTGCCGCCGACGCGCGACTCCCGGGTGCAGCCCGAGGCGCTGCCGCTGCTGCCCGAGGTGCGCTACCTGGCCGCCCCCGGTCCGGGCAGCCTCGGCCCCTGCCTCGCCGAACTGGGCGTTGCCCTCCGCGGACGGCCCGGCGCGACCCTCAAAGAGCTGACGTGGACGCTCCTGCGCCCGACGCGGGCGAACTGGCGGCGCTTCCTGCGCGGCCTGCTGCTCGCGCGGCGACTCCGCGCCGATCGGGCGGCGCACGTGCACGCCGCCTGGGCGCACACGCCGGCCAGCGTGACCCGGCTCGCCTGCGCGCTCACCGGCATTCCCTGGAGCATGGGAGCGCACGCGAAGGACATCCATCTCTCGAGCCCGGATTCGCTGCGCCGCAAGCTCGCCGCGGCTCGCTTCACCACGGTCTGCTCGGGGAGCAATCAACGCTACCTGCAGGCTCTGACGGCGCCGGCAGCCGGTCTGCCCGAGCCTGCGGTGCTGCTCAACTACCACGGCGTCGATTGCGACTACTTCACGCCCGCGGTCGAACCCGGGCCCAGCGCGGCCTCCGGCCGCGCGCCGCTGATCCTCGCCGTTGGCCGGCTCGTGCCGAAGAAGGGCTTCGACGTCCTGATCGCGGCCGCCGCCCGCCTGCGCGAGCGCGGTCTGCGTCTCCGGCTCGCGATCATCGGCGCCGGTCCGCTCGCCCATCCGCTGGCGGATCAGGCCGCGGCCCTCGGTCTCGCCGAGTGCGTGACCTTCGCGGGCCTTTCCACGCTCGACGAGGTGCGCGAAGCCTATCGCGTGGCGAGCTGCGTCGTGCTGCCGGCGCGCATCGCCGCCGACGGCGATCGCGACGGGATCCCCAACACCCTGGCCGAGGCGATGGCGATGGGCCTGCCCGTCGTGTCGACGGCGCTGCCGGGAATCGGGGAGCTCGTCAAGGACGGCGAGACGGGACTCCTCGTGCCGCCGGATGACGCCGAGGCGCTCGCCGACGGGCTGCAGCGCCTGATCACGGACCTCGCCTTCGCGCGCGGGCTCGGCCAGGCGGGACGGGCCTGGGTGCAGGCGAACTTCGCGGCCCGGGACTGGGAGACGCGCATCGCCGGGCGCCTGAAGCGGACGCTCGGGGTCGAGCGCATCCTGTATGTCAGCGCCGATCGCGGTGTGCCCGTCCGCGGGGGCAAGGGCGCCTCGGTGCACCTGCGCTCGGTGATCAAGGCGCTGGCCGCCGAAGGCGTCGAGAGCCAGTTGATCACCACGCAGCCCGGGCCGGCGGCGGGGCCGCCGCCGACCTGCGCGATGACGCGTGCGGCCTGCGCCCCCTGGCAGGAGCGCGCCCTGCGTCGCATCGCGGGCTGGAGCCGCGGCGGGCGGCCGCTGGAGCGGGCCCTCCTGCGCCTCGCCGACAACCTTGCCCTCTACAGGAGCGGGCGGCGCCTGGCGGCGGCCTGGCATCCGGATCTCGTCTACGAGCGCTACGCCCTGACTGCGATCGCGGGTTCGCTGCTCGCGCACCGCCTCGGCGTGCCGCACTGCCTCGAGGTGAACGCACCCCTGGCCGAGGAGGAAGCCCGCTACCGGGGCCTGCGGCTGGGTGCCCTTGCCCGCGCCACCGAGGGCTGGCTGCTCCGCCGGGCGGACTGCTTGGTGGTCGTCTCCGAGGCCCTGGCCGTCCACGCGCGCAGGCTCGGCGTCGATCCGGCCCGCATCCTCGTTCTGCCCAACGCCGTCGATGGCGAGCTCTTCCACGCCGGCCGCGAGGGCGCAGCGCTGCGCCGGCAGCTCGGTCTGGAGGACGCCTTTGTCGTCGGCTTCACGGGCACCTTGAAGCCCTGGCACGGCGTCGACCACTTGCTGCGGGCGGCCGCGCAGGCGCTACCCAAGCTGCCGCGCCTGAGCTTGCTCATCGTGGGCGAGGGCCCCGAGCGCGCCTCCTTGGAGCGCCTCGCCCGGGAGCTGGCGCTGGGCGACCGCGTGCGCTTCACGGGTCAAGTCGAGCACGCAGCGGTCGGGGAGTACATCGCCGCCTGCGACGTCCTCTGCGCCCCCTACGGCCCCATGGACGATCACTGGTTCTCGCCCCTCAAAGTCAGCGAGTACCTCGCGACCGGCCGACCGGTCATCGCGTCGGCGATCGGACAGCTCGCCGAGTGCCTGGACGAGTCCCGCGGCGTCGTCCTCGTCCCCCCGGGCGATGAGGCGCAGCTGGCGACGGCGCTGACCCGTCTTGCCGACGACCCGGGGCGGCGCGCCGGCCTGGCGGCGGCCGCGGCGCAAGCGCGGGCCTGGACCTGGCGGCGGCTGGTGCGCGAGGTGCTCGGTGCCGCGGAACCCGCGCGTCGCGTCAACTGGAGGTGGACAGCATGAGCAACCTGGTCGCGCTCCCCCCGTTCGCGGGCAGCGAGTTCGTTCCGACGCCCGGCCCTCCCCTGACGATCGGCTACGTCCTCAAGATGTTCCCGCGCTTCTCGGAGACCTTCATCCTCAACGAGATCCTGGAGCTGGAGCGCCAGGGCGTGCGGGTCGTCATCTTCTCGATGAAGACGCCCAACGAGCGGCTGCGCCAGGCCGAGGTCGCCGCGGTCCAGGCGCGCGTGCACGTCGTCCCCGAATTCCGGGGCGCCGCCCTGGTCCGCCACCTGATCGCCCACGCGCGCTGCCTCCTGCGCTCTCCGCGTCGGTACTGGCAGACGCTTCACTTTGCTCGCACCCGCGGCTCGGACGCCGCCTGGGAGAAGTTCCTCGCGGCCCCCTACATCGTCCGGACAGCACAGCGCGCGGGTGTCGAGCACTTTCATGCGCACTTCGCCAGCGGACCGGCCCGCCAGGCGAAGCTCGCGGCCATGATCTCCGGGATTCCCTTCAGCTTCACCGGCCCCGCCAAGGACCTCTTCTGGGCCGGCCACCAGCACGGCAAGAACAACAAGCTCAAGAAGCGGGTTCGCGAAGCGAGCTTCGTGATCACCATCAGCGACTTCAATCGCGACTTCATCCGCAGCCTGGACTTCCGCGTGCCGCGGCGGCGCCTGCTCACGGTGCCGAACGGCATGGACCTCCGCCAGTGGACCTTCGTCCGGCCGCTCGGCCTGCCGCTCGGCGCGCGTCCGGAGGAGCCGCCGCTCTTCTTGGCCGTCGGCCGTTTGGTGGAGAAGAAGGGTTTCGCGGATCTGGTCGAGGCTTGCCGGATCCTGCGCGATCGCGGACGTGCGTTCCGCTGCGTGATCGCCGGCGAGGGGCCGGAGCGCGAGCGGTTGGCCGAACGGATCGCGGCGGCCGGCCTCACGGACGCGGTCGTCCTCGCCGGGGCGGTGCCCCTGGCCGAACTGCGCGCCGATCTGCTCCCGTCGGCGAGCGTGCTCATTCAGCCCTCGATCGTCTGCGAGGACGGGGATCGCGACGGGATCCCGACCGTGATCCTGGAGGCGATGGCGACCGGCCTGCCCGTGATCTCCACCCCCGTCTCGGGCATCGGCGAAGCCGTGGTCCATGGCGTGACGGGACTGCTCGTCGGGCAGCGCAAGCCGGAATCGCTCGCGACGGCGATGGACATCCTCGTCCAGGATCCCGCCCTCGCCGCCCGCCTGGCCACGGGCGGCCGCCGCCTCGTCGAGACGCGGTTCAACCTGCGCACCAACGTCGGCATCCTCATCCACCTCTTCCGGCATTCGGCCCGGGGCGATCGGCGCTGGTCGGAGGCCAAACTGCGCGAACGGCTCGGGCTCGCGCCGGTGCTCGAGCCCGGGTTCGAGGGAGAGGCGCTCGATGCTGCAGCTCAGGGCTAACGTCATGCCGCTCCGGTCCGCGTGGGCGGACGCGATGCGCTTCCTCGCCATCCTCAGGCGCTTCCGGGCCTACGTGCGCCCGCAGCTGCGATCGATCCTGCTCGCCGCGGCGGCGAGCGTCGGCTACACGATCGCGACGCTGCTCGAACCCTGGCCGCTGCAGGTCATCTTCGACGGCATCCTCCTGCAGCGACCGCTGCGGATCTTCGGCTGGGATCTGGCCACGCTCGGTGCGGACGGACGGGTGGTCCTGCTGGGCGGGGCCGCCGCCGCCGTGCTCGTCCTCGCGCTCCTGCGCGGGCAGTTCTACTTCATCCAGAACGTACGCGCCGCCACCGCGGGCCAGGATGTCGTGATGGGCATCCGGCGGGCGCTCTTCAATCACCTGCAGACCCTCTCGCTCTCCTTCCACCGCCGGGCGCAGGCAGGCGATCTGCTCATGCGTCTGACGGGGGACATCGTGATGCTGCGGGAGATGGTCGTCGCCGCGCTGATCACCCTCTTGACGCAGGGCCTGGTGATCGTCGGCATGCTGGTTGGCATGCTCGCGCTCAACGTGCGTTTGACCCTGATCGCGGTGCTGATCGTGCCGCTGCTCTTCCTGATCCTCTCCAGTTTCCGCCTGCGCCTGTCGGTGGCGGCTCAGCAGCAACGCAAACGAGAAGGGCGCCTGGCCTCGTCGATGCACGAGGTCCTCACCAGCATCCAGGTCGTCCAGGCCAACACGGCGGAGAAATACGAGGACGAGCGCTTCAAGCAGATGAACCGGCGCAGCCTTGGCGCGGGGGTGCGCTTGACGCGCCTCGAGGCGCAGATGAATCGATCCGTCCAGGTGGCGATCGCGCTCGGCATCTGCCTCGTCCTCTGGCTGGGCAGCCGCGACGTGCTCGCCGGCCGCCTGAGCCCCGGGGAACTGCTGGTCTTCCTCGCCTACCTGCGCAGCCTCTATCGCCCGCTGCAGCAGACCGCGAAGATGACCCTGCGCATGGCGAAGGCGTCCGCCTGCGGCGACCGCGTGCTGGAGGTCCTGGACGAGAAGCCGGCGATCCAGAACCCGGCCGGCGGCCGGGTGCTGCGCGAGGTGCGCGGCTGGATCAGCTTCCGCGGCGTCAGCTTCGCTTACCGGGCAGACACGCCCGTGCTGCAGGAGATCGACCTCGAGGCGCGGCCCGGTGAGTTGATCGCGCTCGTCGGACCGACAGGCGCGGGCAAGACCACACTCCTGCACCTGATTCCGCGCTTCTACGATCCCACGGCCGGGGAGCTTCGCATCGAGGGGATTCCGGTGCAGGAGATCGGCCTGCGTTCCCTGCGGCGACAGATCGGTTTCCTGCCTCAGGACGCCGCGACGATGGGGCTCTCGATCCGCGAGAACATCAGCTACGGCGCGATCGGGCGGAAGGGGAGCGCCCCCAGCGATGCCGAGATCGAGGCGGTGGCCCGCGCGGCGCGGGCGCACGAGTTCATCCTGCGCCTGCCCCGCGGCTACGACACGGTCATCGGCGAGCGAGGGGGGACTCTCTCGGGCGGGCAGCGGCAGCGGCTGGCGATCGCGCGCGCGCTGATGCGGAACGCCCCGATCCTGCTGCTCGACGAACCGACGACCGGTCTCGACCCGATCGCCGAGGAGGCCGTGCTGGCGGGACTGGCCGAGTTGACGCGCGGCCGCACGACGCTGGTCATCGCCCACCATCTCAGCACCATCCTGCGCGCCGATCGCATCGTCTTCCTGCGGGAGGGCCGAATCGTCGAGGAGGGGCCGCACCGGGCATTGCTCGCGCAGGGCGGCGCCTATGCCGAGTTCTTCCAGAGCGAGTGGGGACGGATCGCCAAGCATGCCTGAGAGCAGCGACAGGCGGCCCGCAGCGAATGGGCAGGTGCCAGGCGAGGCAGGGCCGTCCCCAGCCTGGCAGCGACGCCGGGAGCGTCTCCTCCTGCCGAGCAAGGCGCTGCGGCTCCTGCGCGAAACGGGCGCCGATTCGGACTGGGAGCTTCGCGGTCTGGTTGCGATCACCCCGGTCAAGGAGTGGCCCGAGCGCCGCTTGACGGTGCGCTACCTGGCCCTCGCGCGGCAGGCGGGGCAGCGAACCCGGCCGCTGGTCCTCTACGGCAAGCTCTATCGTGGGTCCGGCGGGGAACGCAGCCTGGCAGTCCTGCGCGCACTGCGCGCGCAGATCGGGTCCGGCTGCGACCTGCCCGACCCGCTCGGCTATCTTGCGCGACGCCGCTTCCTCCTGATGACGGGCCTGGAGGGCGTGAGCCTCGCGGAGGCCTGCGCGGGGCCCGGGGCAGTGAGCCAGGTGGCGCGAGCCGGTTCGGCGCTCGCCAGCTTCCACGGCGCCCCTGGCCTGGCGGAGGGCGCGCAGCGGGGGCAGTCGCCCTGGCCCCGCCACAGCCGGGAGGCGGAACTGGCCGTGCTCGAGGAGGCGAAGGAGCGAGTTGCCCGGAGCGAACTGGCGGAGTCGCTCCGGTGCCTGTACGCCGAGACCGCCCGGGCCGCCGCGGGCGTGCTGGCGGCGCTGCCCGAGGGGCCGGCGGTCACTCTCCACCGCGACCTCTACCCGGACCAGATCATCCTGAGCGCGGCCCGTGTGGGCCTCATCGATCTCGACGCGGTGGCCCTCGGTGAGGCCGAGTTGGACCTCGGCAACCTCGCCGCGCACCTGTGGCTCGCCGATCTCCAGACCCACGGACGGCTGGCGGCCGCGCCCGGCCTCGCTTCCGCTCTCCTCGCCGCCTATGGCGAGACGCAGGCCATCGACCGCCGCCGCCTGGCCAGCTACCGCGCAGCGGCCTTGCTCAGGCTGGCCTCGCTCGAACGGCTGGCGGCACCCGCGCGCAGCGTGCTGCCCTGGCCGCAACTCGCCGGGCGCCTCATCCAGGAGGCGCGGGCGGCCCTGGCGAGCGAGTACGTCTCCGGCCGGCGCTGAGCCGGCCCCTAGCGCGGGTGGTCGACCTGTGCCGCTTCGGGGATGCGGCGCAGGTACTCCGTGTCCGGGATTGCACCATACCAGAGCCCGGCCGCCCGGCTGCCCGCGTAGCCCACCAGGAAGAGCAGGACCACCAGCGCCGCGAAGCGCAGGGCGCTGAGCTGGCGCCGCGTGCCAGCGAGCGCGAGCGCGTTGGTTTGCGGGCAGGAGGCGACGCAGTCCAGGCAGCCCGTGCACTCGGGGCTCAGCACGCGCGCCGAGCGCGAGATCGGCAAGCGCGCCATGCAGACGCGGTCGCAGAGCCCGCAGTCCGTGCAGCGCGGCGCGTGGCGCGCGATGCGCAAGGGCGAGGCCCAGGACACGAGCCCGAGCAGGGCGCCGTAGGGGCAGAGGTAGCGGCACCAGGGGCCGTTCACGACCAGCGAGGCCGCGGCGAGGGCGAGCAGCACGATCGCCGCCGTCAGCCCCATCCGCGTGAAGAACCAGAGCATCTTCACATCGGCGACCTGGTTGTAGTCGCTGGCGATGAAAGCGGCGAGCGCCGGCCCGCTCATCGTGAAGATCGCCCACAGGAAAAAACCGAGCAGCAGGTACTTCACGCCGCGCAGCGGGATGTCGACCGCGCCCGGCAGGCGCGGATTGCGCCCACGGAGGCCGGGCAGGCGCCGGCCGAGGCGGGCGAGGCTCTCCGAGAGGAGACCCACCGGGCAGACCCAACTGCAGAACGCCTTTCGGAGGAGCAGAGCCATCGCCACGAAGAGGAGAAAGAGCATGGTCGCCGCGGGGTGTACGGCATTGAGCCGGCCCTGGCGGATCCAGTCGACGAGGCCCATCAGCCCGCTGATCGGCAGGAAGCCCTCGACGCCCGGCGGCCGCGCGGGCAGCTCGTAGCGCGCAGCGAGTGCCTCGGCATCGAGCCCGCGCTCGAGGTCGGCGCGGTAGGCGGGGGCGAGCTGCTCGGCCCGGCGCACGAAGTGGGCGAACTGCAGCCCGAGCAAGAGCACGAGGGCCGCGAAGCCGATCTGGACGAGCAGGCGCACGCGGTAGCTCTTCAGGCCGCGACGGCCGACAGTGCCGGCGAGGATGCGCTGCATGGTCCTCCTGAGGCCGGTGCCGCACCTCACCTCGCGCTGCCGGGCGCCGGTCCGCCCTTACCGGCCAAGGTAGGCAGGCGTCGCGGGCCCTGCTATGATGCGGGTCAAGTTTCGGTCCCGAGGACGGTCCCCTTGCGCTCCCGCCGCCTGCTGCTGTGGCTCTACCTCGTCTTCCTGGTGACGATCCTCGCCCAGGGCATCTGGTGGCTCGTCTACCTCGGGCGCGAAGGCAGGCACTACCTGAACTGGCAAGTGCAGCGCCTGCAAACGGACCAGCTCCACGCCGCCCACCTCCTGCGCAGCGTGCCCGCCTTCCAGGCTGACCCCGAAGGCACGCTGGCGCCGCACTTCCCCGATCTGCACTTCGCGCGCACGCCGCACGGCTACGAGATCCACATCGACCCGGGGATGGAGAGCGCGATCCGCGTCGAGACCGCGCGCCGCCGGCGGATGTTCCTCTGGGAGGGCGGCTTCTTCCTCTTCCTGCTCCTGGCCGGGGCGAGCATGGTCTTCGTCGCCTACCGGCGCGAGGCGGCCTTTCGCCGCAGCCGCGAGCTCTTCCTCGCTGGCGTCACGCACGAGTTCAAGACGCCGCTGGCCAGCCTGAGCCTGTACAGCGAGACGCTCGAGCGCCCCGAGCTCGGCGGGGAGCAGCGCGCGACGATCCTCGCCCACATGGCCGAGGATCTGCGCCGCCTGCGCCTGATGGTGGAGCAGGTGCTGGCCGTCAGCCGCGCGGAGTCGCCGGCCGCGCTGAACCCGGTTGCGCTCGATCCCGCCGAGATCGCGCGGCAGGTGCTGGCCGACCTGGCGCCCCTGATCGCCCGCGAGGGCGCCCAGGTGACGAGCGCGCTGCCGGCCGGCGAGCTGGTGCGCGCCGACGAGCCAGCGCTCGCGACCGCCCTGCGCAACCTGGTGATCAACGCGATCCACTACTCGCCGCCGCCAGCGAAGGTGACGCTCAGCCTTGCGCGCGAAGGGCGCTGGCTGCGCCTGAGCGTGCGCGACGAGGGGCCGGGCATCCCGCGGCGGGAGCAGAAGCGCGTCTTCCAGAGCTTCTACCGCGTGGGGGAGGCCGGCCGGCGGCCGGCAGGGATCCACGGCAGCGGCCTGGGGCTCTACCTGGTCAAGCGCAACCTCGAGGCCATGGGCGGCCGCGTCGAACTCGTCAGCGCGCCCGGTGCCGGCGCCAGCTTCTCGCTGCTGCTGCCGGCCGCGCCGCGCCCGGAAGGAGACTGAGCATGGCGACGAAGAAACGCATCCTCATCGTCGAGGACGAAGAGCACCTCGCCGAGGGCCTGCGCATCAACCTCGAGCTCGAGGGCTACGAGCCGGTGCTGGCCGCCAGCGCCGAGGAGGCCTGGCGCATCTGGCAGAAGAGCCGCGCCGACCTGATCCTGCTCGACGTCATGCTGCCCGGCATGGACGGTCTCGAGTTCTGCGGCCTGCTGCGCGAGAAGGGCGAGCGCGTGCCGATCCTCTTCCTGACAGCGCGCGACCGCGACGAGGACCGCGTGCGCGGCCTCGAAGAAGGCGGCGACGACTACCTGACCAAGCCCTTCAACCTGCGCGAGCTGCTGGCCCGCGTGAAGGGTTTGTTCAGACGCGAGGAGTGGGCGCGCAGCAAGCCGCCGATCACCGTGCTCCGCTTCGCCGGCCGCGAGATCGATCTGCTCGCCTTCACGCTGCGCGGGCCCGAGGGCGAGAGCCGCCTCAAGGAGAAGGAGGCGATGATCCTGCGCCTGCTCGCCGAGCGCGCGGGCGAGGCCCTCGACCGCGAGACGATCATCGATCGCATCTGGGGCTACGACGCCTACCCGAGCACGCGCACCGTGGACAACTTTT
>VGXI01000029.1 GCA_016873475.1 bacterium
TTGGGATTGGGGCAGAAGGGCGGCTGCCAGGTGGCGTTCGGTGCAGGTAGCGTGAGCATGCCCGGGCAGGGGCAGCTGCCGTACCAGGCACACTCTCCGCGGCACAACCATTCCGATAGGAAGGCGCCACTCCAGCTTGGGCTGATCGACGGCAGCGGCGGTGACTTGTGCCCGGGATACCCGCGTGCTAGTTCTTGCGCCATGTCCAGCCTGAGGAGTCTGCGCGACTTCCTTGCCCTCCTCGAATCCCGCGGCGATCTCGTCCGCGTGCGCGAGCCCGTCAGCCGCGACCTCGAGATCACCGAGATCGCCCTGCGCACCGTGCGCGCGGGCGGCCCCGCGTTGCTCTTCGAGCGCGTCACGGGCTTCGAGACGCCGCTCGTGATCAACCTCTTCGGCACCGAGCGCCGCATGGCCTGGGCCCTGGGCGGCGAGAGCCTGGCCGAGGTCGCCGGCCGCATCGAGGCCATGATCCAGCTCGCCCCGCCCGGCGGCCTGCGCGAGAAACTGGCGATGCTGCCCAAGCTGGCCGGCCTCGCGCGCATCCTGCCCCGCACGGTGAGCAAGGGGCCCTGCCAGGAGCTCGTCTTCACGGGCGACGCGGTGGACCTCGCGCGCATCCCCGCGCAGCTCTGCTGGCCGGGCGACGGCGGCCACTACCTGACCCAAACGCAGGTCCTCACGCGCGATCCGGTGACGGGCGCCCGCAATGTCGGCATGTACCGCGTGCAGATCTTCGACCGGAACACCTGCGGCATGCACTGGCAGATGCACAAGGTGGGCGCCCAGCACCACCGCGAGGCCGAGGCGCGCGGCCAGCGCGTGGAGGTGGCCATCGCCTTCGGCGGTCAGCCGGCGATGATCTACGCCGCCAGCGCGCCCCTGCCCGAGGGCATCGACGAGTGCCTGCTCGCCGGCTTCCTCGCCGATCGTCCGATCGAGCTGGTGCGCGGCAAGACGGTCAGCCTCGAGGTGCCCGCCGAGGCGGAGTTCGTCATCGAAGGGTATGTCGAGCCCGGCGAGCGGCGCCTCGAGGGCCCCTTCGGCGACCACACCGGCTACTACAGCCTCGCCGAGCTCTACCCCGTGCTGCACGTCACCGCGATCACGCGGCGGCGCGACGCGATCTACCCGAGCATCGTGGTCGGCCCGCCGCCGCAGGAAGACGGCCCCATGGGCAAGGCCACCGAGCGGCTCTTCCTGCCGCTCATCCGCACGCAGTTCCCCGAGATCGTCGACATGCACCTGCCCGTCGAGGGCGTCTTCCACAACATCGCGCTGATCAGCATCCGGAAGCGCTACCCCGGCCACGCCCGGAAGATGATGCAGGCGATCTGGGGCACCGGGCAGCTGATGTTCACGAAGGTCGTCATCGTCGTCGACGAGGACGTCGACGTGCAGAACCTGCCCGAGGTGGTCTGGCGCGTGACGGCGAACATCGACCCCAAGCGGGACGCCGTCTTCGCCGACGGCATCACCGACGTGCTCGACCACGCGTCCGACCGCATCGGGCTCGCCGGCAAGCTGGGCATCGACGCCACGCGCAAGTGGCCCGAGGAGGGCTTCCCGCGCGAGTGGCCCGAGGTGCTGACGATGGACCCGGCCGTGCGCGCCCGCGTGGACGCCCTCTGGCCAGCGCTCGGCATCCAACTGCCCGAGCGGCGCTGAGGGCGCTCCGGCGTGAACGCGCCCGCGCGCATCCCCACCGGCGAAACGCCCGGCAAGCGGGCCGCCGTGCAGCGCATGTTCGCGGCGATCAGCCCGCGCTACGACCTGCTCAACCGCTTGCTCAGCGCGGGCCAGGACCGGCGCTGGCGCCGCCGGGCCGTGCGCCGCTTCGGTCCCGAGGTGCGCCGGGTACTCGACGTCGCCGCCGGCACGGGCGATCTCGGCGCGGCCTGGCTCGCGGCCCGGCCCGGCGCCGAGCTGATCACCAGCGACTTCGTGCCCGCCATGTGCGCCGCGGCTGCCGCCAAGCTGGGCGGCCGGCCGGGCTACCGCGGCTGTCTCGTGGCCGACGCCCTCGCCCTGCCGCTGGCCGGGGCCTGCCTGGACGGCGTCATGGTCGCCTTCGGAGTTCGCAATTTTGAGAATCTAGCCCCCGGCCTGTCCGAGTTGGCCCGCGTGCTCCGCCCGGGCGGGGAGCTGCTCGTCCTCGAGTTCTTCCCCCCCCATGACCCGGCGCGGAAGCGGCTTTTCCACCTCTACTTCAGCCAAGTGCTCCCACGTCTCGGGGGCTGGATCAGCGGCGATGCGGAAGCCTACCGCTACCTGCCCCGCAGTGTGGGCGACTTCGTCGACCGCGAGCGATTCGCGGCGCTCCTGGCCGGCGCCGGCCTGGAAGTCCGCGGCCGCGAGGAGTACAGCGGCGGCGTCGCCACCCTCTTCCACGCCCGCAAGGCGTTCCCCTGAGCGGACGATTTCGGTTTCAGCGGACCTCCATACCTGATACACTAGGGCTATTCAGGAGCGCAGCCCGGCGTCCTGAGGAGGCTTCGGCAGCGGTCGGCCGCTGCAGATCGACCAGGCCGAAGCTCAGAGCGTACGGAACCGCCCGCGGTGACGACCACGGGTTTGCCCTACATCCTTCGGAGGACTACATGATGAAAAAGCTACTGCTCATTGCTGTGATGCTCGGCCTGGCGGCCGGCGCGGCCTTCGCCAAGGACGAAGTCCTGGAGAAGCCGCTGACGCCCGACGACGGCGACATCCGAGCGACTGAATCCGAGCCCAACAACAGCTGCGCGACAGCGAACCTGATCACGCCCGGGGATCCGATGACCGCTGCGATCAACCCCGCCGGCGAGTACGACTATTTCCGGCTCGAGGTGTCAACGGCCGGCAGCTACACGATCTTCACCGGCCCCGGCGACGCCTACGGCGACACCCAGATGTACCTCTACGCCTCCAACTGCACGACGCAGCTCGCCTACGACGACGACAGCGGCGACGGCTACTACTCCCGCTTCGTCGTGACCCTGGCCATCGGCACCTACTACATCCGGATCAACGAGTACGGCAACAACGGTACGGTCAACTACATCCTCAGGGTCAACGCGCCCGCGCCGCCGCCGCCCAACGACACCTGCGCCGGCGCGATCAACCTGGACGTGATGCCGCAGAGCTTCACGGTGGACCTCTGCCCCGCGGCGAACAACTACAGCCCGGGCGTCTACCCGACCTCTTGCACGGGCTGGAGCGCCAACGGCCCGGACGTGGTCTACTACGCGATCCTCGGCGCGGGCGGGCAGATCGACGCCTGCATTAACGGCAGCAACGACCTCGCGCTCTATCTGATCACCGACTGCGGCAATCCGGTGGCGAGCTGCGTGGATGGCGATGACAGCGGCAACCCCGAGTGCATCAGCTGGTCGCACCCGGGCACCGAGTCGACCTTCTACTACCTGATCGTCGACACCTACAGCGGCTGCGGCGTCGTCACGGTGACGGTGGACAACCTCGTCTCCGCCGGCGAGAGCAGCTTCAGCAGCATCAAGAGCCTCTACTAGCTCTCCGCAGCGCAGCGATTCTTGGAGCGGCCCTTCCCCGTTCAGGGGGAGGGCCGTTTCGTGCTATGCTGGTTCCGCCCCAACCCGAGAGGAGTGCCATGCGCCGCCTGCTGCTCGCGCTCGTCGCCTGCTTCGTCACGCTGCCCGCCTTCGCCGCCGACTACACGCCCGGCGTCCTGCTCGCAGTCGCCGCGGATCCGGCGGCCTTCCGCAGCGACTTGGATGGTCAACCCGCGCTGCCCGCTGATCCGGCGCTGGCCGCGCTGCTCGCGGCGCAGGGCGTCGAGCGCGTGGAGTACCTGCTGCCCGCGGCGTCCCTCTCCGCGCGGGCGCGGCGCTACTTGCGCCTGAGCGTCGCGCCCGGGCGCGACCTCCTCGCTGTCCGCGAGGCGCTCGCCGCCAGCGGCGCCTTCCGCGCCGTCTCCCCGGACTGGTACCTGCACTTCCTCCTGCTGCCCAACGACCCGATGCTCGGCCAGCAGTGGCACATCACGAACCCGACGGCGGGCATTCACCTGCCCCAGGCCTGGGACAGCGAGCAAGGTGATCCGGCGAGTGTGATCGCCATCGTCGACACGGGCGTCGACTGGAGCCACCCCGATCTCGGCCCCAACATGTGGCAGAACCCGGATGAGATCTACGGCAACGGCCTCGACGACGACGGCAACGGCTACGTGGACGACCGCTACGGCTGGGACTGCGGTGCCAATGACAACGACCCGCGGCCGCAGCCCTACGTGGAGGGCGGCATCGATGTCGGCTTCCACGGCAGCCACTGCGCGGGCATCGCCGCTGCCGCCACCGACAACGCCGTCGGCATTGCCGGCGCCGGGTGGGGCTGCCGGCTGATGGCGCTCAAGGTTGTCGGCACCGGCAGCCCCTTCTCCGTGGCCGCCGTGACGATGGCCTTCGATTATGCCATCGCGGAGCACGCGGATGCGATCTCGATGAGCTTCGGCGGCACGCTCAGCGACTTCGGCTTCATGCAGGCCCTCGTCGACGACGCGAGCGCGGCCGGCATCGTCTGCGTCGCGGCCGCGGGCAACAACAACAACAGCACACCGATGTACCCGGCCGCCCTGAACCGGGTGATCTCGGTGGCCGCCACGAACAGCGCCAACCAGCGCGCCTCCTTCTCGACCTACGGCGCCTGGGTGGACCTCGCCGCGCCCGGCGAGCAGATCTGGTCGACGATCATGACCAACTACCCGCTCGACTTCCTCACCGAGCTGCTCTTCATGCTGCTGTACGGCTACGACGGCGTGAACCCCTACATGTACAGCGACGGCACGTCGATGGCCTGCCCCCTGGTCGCAGGCGTGGTCGGGCTCGTGAGGAGCGGCGCGCCCTGGATGGACCACGACGCGATGCTGCAGCACCTCGTCGAGACGGGCGACCATGTGGTCTACGACCAGCCCTGCGGCGTGAAGGTGAACGCCGAGCAGGCGGTGGCCAGCCTGACCGCGGCCGAACCCGTCGCCGCGGCGGGCGGCCTGCGCGCCTGGCCGAACCCCTTCAACCCGGCGGTCACGCTGCGCTTCGCCCTGCCCGCGGCGGGCCGGGTGCGCCTGGCGGTCTACGACGCCGCCGGCCGCGAGGTCGCGCGCCTCATCGACGGCGAACGCCCGGCGGGCGAGCAGTCGCTGCTCTGGCGGGCTGAAGGGCTGGCGAGCGGGGTCTACCTCGCGCGGCTCGAGAGCGCGGCCGGCGTGAAGAGCGAGAAGCTCGTGCTGCTGCGCTGAGGACGGCCGCACTTGCGCGAGCGGATGGCGGGCCTTAGGCTGGCGCCATGCCCGAGCTGCCCGAGGTCGAATCCGTCGCGCGGAGTCTGCGCGCCGCCCTGCTCGGGCGGCGCCTGGACGCCATCGCCGTGCGCTGGGCGGGCAGCCTCAAGCCCTCCCCGCGCGCGGCGCGCGCGGCGCTGGTCGGCAAGCGCCTGCTCGCCGTCGAGCGGCACGGCAAGTACCTCTTCCTCGACTTCGGAACGCGCGCCGAGGGACCCGCCGAGCGCCAGCTCCTCCTGCACCTGCGCATGACCGGCCAGCTCTTCACGGACCCGGCCTATCGCCCCGACAAGCACCTGCGTCTGCGCCTGGACTTCCAGGGCCAGCGCGTCTTCTACCGGGACCTGCGCAAGTTCGGCGGCTTCACCCTGCTCGAGGGCCTGCCGGGGCGGGAGGCCATTCCCCACGTCGGTCCGGACTGGCTGGACCTGCGCTACGAGGAGTGGCGAGAGCGCCTGGCCGGCCGGCGGGCGCCGCTCAAGGCGCTCCTGCTCGACCAGGGGCCGGCGGCCGGACTGGGCAACATCTACGCGGACGAGGCCCTTTTCCGGGCTGGCCTGAACCCGGCCGCGCCGGCCTCCGCTCTGAGCGAGGTGGACTGGCGCCGCCTCTTTCGCGCCTGCCGGCAGGTGCTGCGGATGGGCATCGCCCATGGCGGCACCACCTTCCTGGACTTCGTGGACTTCGACGGCCGCCCCGGGCGCTTTCGGCAGCGCCTGCGCGTCTATGGGCGAGACGGCCTGCCCTGCCGGCGCTGCGGAATGCCCATCGCAAGGCGGCGGATCGGCGGGCGGAGCAGCCACTTCTGCCCGCGCTGCCAGCCGGAAGGCGGGCCATCTTCCCCGTTCCGGTAAGCTCGATCCGACGCATCGGCCCCGCGATGGATGGCAAGGGCGGGAAGTTGCCAATCTTCTCTAATCTGGCCTTGCATAACGCTAAACATGACTCAATACTGCACTCCGTCGCTGAAATCCTGGCCATGTCGCCGCTCTTGGTCGGGTTTTAGCTTAACTCCTGCGACGGATGGTGCTAGACTGACATCCCTCGACGAGCCCAAGCCCACGAACGCCAAACCAGAGAGCAACGCCGAATGGAAAAGATGATGTCTCGACTCCGTGAGTTTCTGGAACTGCCCTACGACCAACTCGAGGAACTGAACCTCGCCTCGAAGGCCAAGCAGGAGAGCTGGGCCCCGATGGAGGAGGTGGAGGCCGAGCGCCGTCGCTACCTGCAGGAGGAGCGGCGCATCAAGGCCGTCACCGTGGCCTTCACGGACATCGAGGGCCGCTTCCACATGCTGGACTACGACAAGAAGTTCCTCCTCAAGGCCGACCAGCTCACCTTCGACGGCAGCTCCATCCGCGGGTTCACGAAGATCGCCGAGAGCGACCTGCGCCTGGGCATCGACTGGCGGGCCTTCTACTGGATGCCCGCCGACGTTTTCGGCCCCGGCAAGGTGCTGGTCTTCGGGCACGTGCTGGGCAAGGACGGCTTGCCCTACGAGGCGGACTTCCGCGGCCGCCTGCTCCAGCTCACTCAGGAGCTCTACTGGAAGAACGGCACCGTCGCCAACGTCTCGGCAGAGATCGAGGGCTTCCTCTTCCGGGGCCAGGACGCCGAGCGCAAGTACTACGAGCAGGGTGAGTTCAATCTGATCTCGACCGGCGGCTACTACCACAGCCTGCCCCAGGACCCCCTGCGCCAGTTCATGGACACGGCTGCCGAAGTGCAGCGCGCCATGGGCTTCGAGAACGAGAAGGACCACCCCGAGGTCGGCCCCTCGCAGTTCGAGATGAACTTCAAGTACGCGCCGGCGCTCATCGCCGCCGACCGCATCCAGCTCTACAAGCTGCTCTGCCGGCAGGTGGCCCAGGGCATGGGGATGACGGCGTCCTTCCTGCCCAAGCCGATCACGGGCATCAACGGCAGTGGCATGCACTGCAACATCTCGCTGGCGCGCAAGGGCGAGAACCTGTTCTGGGACGAGCGCGGCAAGCAGAGCATGTCGGAGACCGGCTGGAGCTTCATCCGCCGCATCCTCCACAACGCGGAGGACATCTGCCTCGTCCTCAATGCCAGCGTGAACGCCTATCGCCGGCTCGATCCGCACTTCGAGGCGCCGAACGAGATCGCAGTGAGCCCCACGGACCGCAGCGCGATGATCCGCATCCCGCTCGCGAGCAAGTCCGGCCAGCGCATCGAGGTGCGCTCCGTGGGCCCCGACGTGAACCCCTACATGGCGATCTACACCTTGCTACGCACCGGCCTGGAGGGACCGGAGCCCGACCCGCAGGCGCCGCAGCCCAAGCGCATCCGCAAGCGCACGCTGCCGGGCGACATCTACGAGGCGATGGCGGCGCACCGCCGCAGCGCCTGGGTGCGCGAGGTGCTCGGCGCCGAATGCCAGGCGAAGTACCACGAGCTCAAGGAAGCCAGCGCCAACCGCTGTCCTCACGAGTTGGGCACGCGGATCAAGCGCGCCGAGATCATGTTCCACCACGAGGTCACGAACCAGATGCTCTGGAACACCTTCTAGTCCCGTTCCTGTGCACTCCGCCGGCCGGCGGTCGCGCGAGCGGCCGCCGGCTTCTTCTTGTCTCGTGACAAGACCTCCCAGATGCCTCAGACTGGCTCCATTCTCGATGGTCAGGGGTTCGCATGGGGATGTCCGTGAGCTGGGATGCCCGCGTCCGGTTGGCCGCTTTCACGTGGCTCGAGCAGGCGACGCGCCGGTACGGAGAGCTGCTTCCGCGCTCCATCCTGCTTGCTGGCTTCGAGCTCGATGGGCAGCGGATCCCGCTTGTGAGTGCAGCATCAGGAATCCACAAGCCGCGAGCGCTCGAGATCCCGCTCTCCATTCTGACGGCGCCAGAGGTCGAGGGCCGGGAGCGGCCCTACGAGGATGACATCGACGCGCAGGGGCTCATCGGCTATCGCTACCGCGGCGACGTTCGCCACATCCACCATCGCGACAACGAAGGGCTCCGGCGCGCGATGCAGGCTCGACTGCCCATGGTCTACTTCGTCGGCATCGTGCCCGGCCGCTACCAGCCCTTCTGGCCTGCATACATCACCGGCGACGATCCTTCGGGCCTGCGCTTCACGGTAGCAATCGACGATGGCGCACTCGTCTTGGCGGCCGCCGGGGCTTCTGCAGTGGCCGAGGACGCGGCAAGCGCCCGCCGCGCCTACATCACAACTGTGGCCCGCCGACGGATGCACCAGACGGCCTTTCGATTCCGCGTCCTCACGGCCTACCGAGAACGCTGCACCGTTTGCCGGCTCGGCCATGCGGAGCTACTCGACGCGGCGCACATCATCCCGGATAGCGAGCCAGATGGTTTGCCCGTGGTACGCAACGGGCTAGCGCTGTGCAAGCTCCACCATGCGGCTTTCGATCAGCACATCCTGGGGATCTCGCCTGACTACGAGATCAAGATCCGGCTGGATGTCCTGGAAGAGGAAGACGGGCCGATGCTTGTCCACGGCCTGCAGAACTGGCAGGGGCTCAGGATCCATCCGCCGCGGCAGGCAGAGCTGCGGCCGGGTCGCGACCTGCTCGAGGAGCGTTATCGCCGGTTCCTCTCCCGCTAGTCCCCCCGGCATTGTACACGTGTACACGGCCAACGGCTCGCTCCGATTCGCCTTGCCCGGCCCGCCGCGGTCCCCTAGCATGCGCGCGGCCGGGCCTGCGCCTCGGCGCCCGCCGCCCTGGAGGCTCGCATGCATCTCGGCATCTGGATTGGCTTCATCGCCCTCATCATCGGTCTGCTCGTGCTGGACCTCGTGGTCGTCCACCGCCGCCACGGCGCGCCCACCTTCAAGGAGTCCAGCCTCTGGAGCGTGTTCTGGATCGCGCTCGGCCTCGCCTTCAGCCTTGTGATCCACTACCTCTACGCGCGCGGTCTGGCCGGCGACGGCTCGCTGGATGCCCGCTCAGCGACCTTCGCCTACCTGACGGCCTACGTGGTCGAGAAGTCGCTCAGCGTGGACAACCTCTTCGTCTTCGCGCTGATCTTCTCGCGCTTCAACGTGCCGCTGGACCTCCAGCACCCGGTGCTCTTCTGGGGCATCCTCGGTGCCCTCATCCTGCGCGGCATCATGATCGCCGTCGGCGCGGTGCTGCTCGCGCGCTTCAGCTGGATGACCTACGTCTTCGGGGCCTTTCTCATCTTCACCGCGGTGCGCCTGCTCGTCGCCCGCCGCGAGGAGATTCATCCCGAGGGCAACCTGCTGCTGCGCCTTGCGCGCAAGCTCTTTCCCGTGACCGAGGCCTTCGAGGGCGCCCGCTTCTTCCTGCGCCGCGCGGGCAAGCTCACCATGACGCCGCTCTTCGTGGTGCTGTTGCTGGTGGAGAGCACGGACGTTGTTTTCGCCGTTGACTCGATCCCCGCCGTTTTCGCGGTGACGCGCGATCCGATCCTCGTCTTCACCTCGAACGTGTTCGCGATCCTCGGCCTGCGCGCCCTCTTCATGGTGCTCGCCGGCGCGATCCATCGCTTCAAGTACCTGAAGACGAGCCTGGTCTTCCTGCTGGCTTACGTGGGCGTGAAGATGCTGCTCGCGGAGCACTACCACATCCCGGCGCCGGTCTCGCTGGCCTTCATCGCCGGGATCCTGACGGTGGGCGTGCTCGCGTCCCTGCGCAGCGAGCGGGCGGACGCGGAGCACGAGGCCTAGCGCGCGGCTTCGCTTACCCAGCCCGCGGCGATCTTGCCGATGAGCTGCGTGGCCTTCTCCATCGTCTGGAGCGAGGCCCACTCGCGCACGCTGTGGTAGTTCTGCCCGCCGGTGAAGAGGTTCGGCGTCAGGATGCCCATGTAGGACAGGCGCGCGCCGTCCGTGCCGCCGCGGATGATGTCGAGCCAGGGCGCCGCGCCCACCGCGCGCGAGGCCTCCATGGCGATCTCGACGATGCGCGGATTCCCGGCGAGCTTGGGCCCCATGTTGAGGTAGCTCTCCTTCACCTCCAGCTCGATCTGCGTCTTGGGGAACTCGCGGCGCACCTCGTCGCGGATGCGCTCGAGGATGGCGATCTTCGCCTGCGAGGCGCTCATGTCGAAATCGCGGACGAGCAGGTGGAGCGTGCACTCGTCCACCACGCCTTGAATCGCCCGCGGGTGCAGATAGCCCTGGCGCTTCTCGGTGGTCTCGGGGCGCATGTCCGCGGGCAGGCGGCTGATGATCGCCGCCGCTGCATAGAGCGTGTTGACCATCACGTCCTTGGCCGTGCCCGGGTGCACGTTGTAGCCCTTCAGGCGGAAGGTCGCCGCGTGGGCGTTGAAGGTCTCGTTCTCGATCTTGCCCAACTCCTCGCCGTCCAGCGTGTAGGCGATCCGCGCGCCGAAGCCCGCGACATCGAAGCGGTCCGCGCCGCGGCCGATCTCCTCGTCGGGCGTGAAACCGATGGCGATGTCGCCGTGCAGCAGCGCCGGGTTCTCGACGAAGCGCTGCACGGCCTCCATGATCTCGGCAACGCCCGCCTTGTCGTCGGCGCCGAGCAGGGTCGTGCCGTCGCTGGTGATGATGTCGTCGCCCTTGCACTTCGCGAGCGCGGGGCTCTCCGCGGCGCGGATCACCTGCGCCGGGTCGCCCGGCAGGGCGATGTCCCCGCCCGCATAGGCCCGGTGCACCACGGGCTTCACGCGCTCGCCGGGCGCGTCGGGGCTCGTGTCCATGTGCGCGATGAAGCCGACGGCCGGCACCTTGCCGTGGGCCGGGTGCCCCTGGGGCAGATTCGCGGGCAGGAGCGCGTAGACGTAGCCGTGCTCGTCTAGGCGCGGCGACAGGCCCATGGCCGCCAGTTCGTCGCGCAGCATCCCCCCGAGATCGAGCTGGCGGGCGCTCGATGGGCAGCTCTCCGAGCCCTCGTCCGAGGTCGTGTGGACCTGACAGTAGCGGACGAAGCGGTCGAGCAGGCGATCGGTCTCGGGCGCGCGGGGAGTGGCGGGCATGGCAGCTCCTGGGCGGGGGAGGCGCGAGTCTACCCCCGCCCAGGGCAGCGGTCAACGAGACCGGCACGCCGCGGTGGCGCGGGTCGTCGCTGCCTGCGGGCGCCGAAGCAAGAGCAGTCCCGCGCTTCATTACCTGCTGGCGTTCCGGCTGCTGGAACCGCAGGCCATCAGGTCCGATCCGGACCTTGACGCCCTCACCGGGATCTTCACGCGGTCGGTCGCATCGCCTCCTCTCGCACCTTCGCCACGATCGCCGGGATTTTGGCGCGAAGCTCCGCCGACAGCTCCGTTCCCGTCTCCGGCGGCCAACGAATCGAGACCGCGAACAGCGTGACGTCCAACTCCTCGCCCAGGAGATACGCTGCGTCGAGCAGGTCCTTCAATCCGATATCGTGGGCAGCAAGGGTTCTTGGGTAGTCGCTGGAGTATCGCGGCCGCAGCCGCCGCACCGTGCCGGCCGCTGCGCCATCGGCGGTCGCGTCGACCATTAGAACCCGGCGCGCACGGAGGAATGCATCGAGGAGATGGAACCCTCCGCTGCCCCCATCGATGTACTGGACACCTGGAGACGAGGGGCCCGCCTCCAGCTGCCGGATGACGTGGACGCCGATTCCCTCGTCCCCCATCAGGAGGTTGCCGATGCCGACAATGAGGCAATCAGGACTTCGGTCGGTCGAGGACATCACTCCGTTCGAACTTCCAGCCCCCCACCATGGACGAGG
Source organism: bacterium (assembly GCA_016873475.1). Taxonomy (NCBI): domain Bacteria; species bacterium. The sequence goes on from VGXI01000029.1 coordinate 11,970, forward strand.
CGGTGCCGCGCCCCTCCACGTAGTCATGGTAGAACACCAGGTAGACGTGGACGATCGTGAATACGACGAAGAACCACGTGAACGCGTGGTGCCACTGCCGAACGGCAAAGTCGCCTCCGAAGAGCGGAATGGCCCAACGGAATAGGCCCGGCAGGGCCAAGGAACTCATGCTGGAGTAGAGGGCGAACCCGGTAACTGACTGGAAGAGGAAGATGAGGAAAGAAAGGAAGTAGATCAACCCGGCCAAGGTGTTGTGCCCGATCGAGACGAGGCGGGCGACACGAGTCTGCAGGATGTCGATCCGCAGGACCTCCGTCATCTCCTTGATCTGCGACGGGCGGAACGGCAGGAAATTGTGCCAGCGCGCAAAGCGGTTCCCCACGAATCCCCAGTAGATCCTCACGAGGAAGTTGAAGAAGAAAACGAAGGCCGCGACGAAGTGGACGAAGCGGACCGTGCCGAACCAGTACTGCTGGTACGCCTCCACCGACGTGCCGAGCGCGACGGGGCGGCCGATGATGTAGCCCGTCACGATGAGGACCCAAACGGCAAGAGCGTTGATCCAGTGGTAGAACCGAACGGGGAGCTCCCAGACGTAGACCCGACGATAAGCGACCGGTGCCGTCTTAGCCATAACGCACCTCCTAGTAGAACGTCACCCGGTGGACCTGGCGCCCATCCGGATCGTAGAGGTGAACCGCACAGGCGATGCACGGGTCAAAAGAGTGGGCCGTCCGCAAGATCTCGACCGGCTGCTCCGGGTTGGCCACCTTGGTGCCGACGAGGGAGGCCTCAAAGGCCGAGCGCTGTCCCCGCGGGTCCCGCGGCGAGCCGTTCCAGGTCGACGGAACCACCAGTTGGTAGTTCTCGATCCTGCCATCGCGGATCTTGATCCAGTGGGCCAGCGCGCCCCGCGGCGCTTCCGTCAGGCCGACGCCTTCCGCCGTAGCCGGCCAGGTGCTCGGGTCCCATTTCTCTGGGTTGAAGGTGCGCGAGTTCCCGGACTTGACGTTGGCCTGGAGCGCGTCAAAGAACTCCTGCATCCAGTGCGCCGCCAACCGCGTCTCAAGTCCGCGCGCCGCCGTGCGCCCCAAGGTTGAGAAGAGGGCCGCTGACGGCACCTCCAGGCGGGCGAGGGCCTCGTTCACGACCTCGCGCACGTCGGTCTTCCCGCTGGCGTAGGCCACGAGCACCCGCGCGAGTGGGCCCACCTCCATCGGGTGCCCCTTCCAGCGCGGCGTCTTCAGCCACGAGTACTTCCCCGTGACGTCGAGCTGCTCGTAGGGAGGCTTCGGCCCGGTGTAGTGGAATTCCGTCTCCCCCGCCCAGGGATGAAGCCCCACCCCGTCGCCGCCGGAGTAGGTGTACCAGGAGTGCGCGATGCACTCCTGGATCTCCTGCGCGTCGCGGTCGTTCACCGGGAGCACTTCGTTCAGATTCCGCCCGAGGATGGCGCCGCGTGGGAACTTGAAGGTGTCGGGCTGGGCGTAGCCGCCCGTCGGCAGGTCGCCGTAGCAAGGGTAGTTCTCCAGGCCGCCGCCGAAGGCCGCCCAGTCCCTGTAGAAGCCGGCTATCGCCAGGAGGTCCGGCAGGTAGACCTGCTCCACGAAGGCCCGCGCATCCTTGATCAGGCGCCCGACGAAATTCAGCCGCTCGGTGTTGACCGCGTTGACTTCCTCGGTGTTGATCGAGCAAGGGGCGCCCCCCACCAGGTAGTTCGGGTGCGGATTCTTGCCGCCGAAGATCGTGTGGATCTTGACGATCTCCTTCTGCCACTCGAGCGCCTCGAGGTAGTGGGCTACGGCCAAGAGGTTGACAGCGGGCGGGAGGCGATACGCCGGGTGGCCCCAGTAGCCGTTGGCGAAGATTCCGAGCTGACCGCTCTCGGCGAACTTCTTCAAGCGGTCTTGCACTGCGGGGAAGTAGCCAGGCGAGCTCTTGGGCCAGGGGGAGATCGACTGCGCGATCCTCGAGGTCTCTGCCGGGTCCGCAGAGAGCGCGCTCACAACGTCGACCCAGTCCAGGGCATGCAGATGGTAGAAGTGAACGACGTGGTCCTGAACGTACTGCGCGCAAAACATGAGGTTCCGCACCAGCTCTGCGTTCTCTGGCACGGTGATGTCGAGGGCGTCCTCGACGGCCCGCACGCTGGCCAGCGCATGCACTGTGGTGCAGACTCCGCAGGCCCGCTCGGCGAAGGCCCAGGCATCCCGCGGGTCGCGCCCCTTCATGATCTTCTCGAACCCGCGCACCATCGTGCCAGAGGAGAAGGCGTCGGTGATGACGCCACCCTCGATCGTCGCCTCGATGCGCAGGTGACCTTCGATCCGCGTGATTGGATCAACCACGACACGTACCATCAGCGATCACCTCCCTTCCGGGGCTCGTCCTTGACCGACTCGCTCTTGTGCTCACCGATCGTCCTCTGCTTGCGGATGTTCGTCGTGACGGCATGCGCGGCCACGCCGGCCGCCGCCGCCACGCCCACCGCCAGGCCGACCTTGTCCGCCGTCGATTCGAAGAGGCCCGCATCGTAGTACGGCCGCCGGTAGCAGGTGTGGTGGACGCGCCGGGAGTAGAACTCCTTCGGGCGCCCTTGCCCGTCCAGCTCCGGCAGCTTGCCGTAGATGAGGTAGTGAGCCACCACGCCGGTCATGACCTCGGCGATCGGCGGGCAGCCGGGCACGTTGATCACCGGGCGGGAAAGGATCTTGTGTATAGGCGTGGCACCGGTCGGGTTCGGGTTCGCCGCCTGGATGCATCCGTTGGAGGCACAGCTTCCCCAGGCGATGACGGCGGCGGCGTCCTTGGCCGACTCCTCCAGGATCTGCATCGCGCTGCGACCGCCGATGGTGCAGTAGATCCCGCCGTCGGCGGTGGGGACCGATCCCTCGACCAGGAGGATGTACTGACCAGGGAAGTTCCTGATCGTCTCCTCCAGACACTTCTCGGCCTGGAAGCCCCCGGCGGCCTGTAGCGTCTCGGTGTAGTTCAGTGAGAGCAGGTCGAGGACGATGTCGGCCACGATGGGGTGCGCCGAGCGGATGAACGACTCGCTGCAGCAGGTGCGGTCCTGGAAGTGCAGCCACGCCACCGGGGGACGCGGCTTCTTCTCGAAGGCCTGGACAACGGAGGCGAGGCCGCTGGCCTGGATGCCGGCCAGAGCCCCGGCGAGCCACAGAAGCGCAGGAAGTCCCGACGGGAGTAGCCCTTCATCTGCATGTACTCCCAGATCGAAGGCAGAGTCTGCATCCTGCATCCTCCTTCAGAGTTCAAGGGCCAAACCGGTCGGGGTGCCGACCTGCGCCCGGCAACCTCAAGAGGGAGACGCCGGCGCAGGACTCGAGGATTGGCGGTGGAATGTAGCGGGGAGTCCAGCCCTTCCCTCGCCGGCTGTACAGACGGAAGCTGCAGGGCTACGCAACCGGATCTCAATGGCCGATCGAGAGTGGGGCCAGCGGATCGAACGCTGGACGCCAACAGCGTTGACCCCATCCGCAGCGGGGCCTCTTCCTGCTGGGCGGTGGGCTTCCCGCCCTGGCCTGCAGGCAGTGCTCACCACTGCCGATGCGGTGCGCAGCCGGCCGACCTGCTGGCTAGTGGCAAAAAGAATCAATGACGCGCCACGGCATCGAGATTCGCCAATCGCTTCGTAGATCGGCGGGCGGGATATGCAATGCTAGGATCAGGGCAACCGCCACGGATGCAGGGCGGATGGGTTTTCTGATCGGGACAATCCTGATCCGGCGATCGGCCAGCCGAGTTGTTCTGCATAGGCGGCAACTCGGCGTCCTCGTTGATTCGCCGTTCTTGATGGGAGGGGATCGCTAGGCATCCGCTGAGTGCGCGGGAGCCTCCTGGCGGATCGCGTCGAAAGGGGGACGCCATGATTACGTATCGCGACTGGTTTCTGGCGGCAGCGCTCTTGGTCGGCGCCGGCGCGTCGACGTCGGCCCGGGCCGAGGGCCAGTTCTTGTGGGATCGAGCGTTCGGTGGTGCGGGTCAGGAGGAGGCGTGGAGCGTCGTGCAGACCGCCGATGGCGGCTACGTCCTGGTGGGCTGGGGCCAGCCGGTCGTCGACCTGGACGCCTACGTCGTCAGGACGGACTCGCTCGGGGTGGCGCTGTGGACTCAGTTCTACGGCGGCACCCGGGAGGACCGGGCCTACGCGATCGTTCCCGCGGAAGACGGCTGGGTGCTGACCGGTTCCACCGTGTCCACCGGCGCGGGGTCCTGGGACGCGTGGGTGTTCAAGATCGCCACCGACAACTCTCTGCAATGGAGCAGCACCTACGGCGGGACGGGCTTGGACGACGCGTTCGGTCTGGCCGACGCCGGCGACGGCTACGTCGTCGCGGGCAAGACCGACCTCGATGGCAACGAGCTATGGACGCAGTCCTACGGCGGGCCGGCCTTCGACGACGTCGCTTTCTCCATCATCCGCAACCGTGACGGTGACTACGTGATGGCCGGCCGGACCTCCTCGGCAGCCGGCGACTATCAGGCCTACCTGCTGGTCGTGGGCGGCGACCCGACGGCCGTGGACCCCAACGGCACCGGTGCAGCGCCGGGGCTGCAGCTCCTGCCCGCGCATCCGAATCCGTTCAACGGCCGCACGAGGCTCGAGTTCGTCGTCCCCTTTGCCGGGCGGGTTCAACTCGACGTGTACGACCTGCGCGGGCGCATCGTCGGCACCATGCGTGGCGGCCGCATCGAACGCTCGCACACAGCGGCGGCGATGTTCTGGCTGGAGGCCGGACACTACGTCGTGCACTTCGACGCCGCGGGTCTGACCGCTGGCCTCTATCTCGCGCGCCTGGAGATGGAGGGCTACCGGGCGGTGCAAAAACTCGTGCTGGCCAAGTGAGATGTGGCCTGTTCGCGAATCGCCACGGCGAACTCGGTCGTGATCGTGCAATGGCCGAGCTTCTGGCCGATCAACCTGAACCCTCAGGGACGGTATCGTTCCTTGAGCTCACTCCAGCTGGTTTCCTCAACCGGGGTCGAGCCCTTCTGCAGCAAGAGCGAGTTGCCTTCGATCCGCCACGACCAGTCGGGGGGCGCCTGGCTGCCGGCGAAGGTCCCACTGAGCGGGTTGGCGCGGAGCAGCTCATAGGTGCCATTGGCGGCGCCGGCGTCGTTGATGAACAGCGTTCCGTCCAGCACCGCTGGGCCCGTGACGACGATCGCCGAGATCCCCAGCGGCGTGATCTGGGTCCAGAGCGATCCCGTTGGGGACATGGTGAAGCGCGTCAGCGCAACGTCCGCGGCACCGCCGAGGCCAAGGTACTGAAAGACCCCGTTGACGATCACATCATCCGACGGGACTGTGCCGACGCGAAAGGTGGCTCCGGGGACCGTGATGCCCGATCCAAACTCGATGAAGAGCGAACCGGTGATCGTGACTCTCCCATCTGCAAGCAGGTTTGATGTCTCGGCCGGGTTGGTCGAGCCGATGTGGACGCTCCCGGCGATCAGCTCCCCGCCAGGCAGGACATGGTATAACGTCCCCGAGAAGGGGCTTCCCAGACGGAGCTCACCGGCAGACACGGATCCGTCCTGCAGGAAGTTGGATTCCCGCGAGACCGCGACGTGCAGGAGACCGCCGACGGAGAGCGATCCGCCCGGAAAGACGTTCACGAACGGCGCATCCGGCGGGCCTTGGTCCACGCCCACGAGAAGCTGCGCGCAGCTTCCGCCCGGTTGGTTAACAAAGACGACGACGCCGCCGATCTCGGCGGTGTGAGCGGCGGTAGGCACGCCCGCGGACCAGTTCGCCGGCACCTCCCAGTCGCCGAACGCGCCCAGCCACGTCGTGATCGGTTGTCCCACCGCCGCGGAGGCCGAACCCCACACCAGTGCGATCGCCACTAGGGGACGGCACAGTCGCCAGGCACGTTGCGGTCGAGGCATGATTCCCTCCTAGGGAGCGAGTGACCCGCGTCGGACCCTGGCTGCCATGCGTCCGTCACGGACGAGCATTTCAAGACCCCCTCCCTGACCGCCCGCCGCCTGCGCGGGCCGCTTCCCGGCTCCGCGATCCGCTTTGAGCATACGCCTGGCTCCAGCGGCTGTCAACGCAAGCGCCGCGTCGAGGACGCCGCTGACACGATGCGATTTCAGCGGCTCCGCACCCTGAGCTGATGGCCTTGCTCGACTTCGCCGGCCCAGTCCATGTCGTAGGCCTCAAGTGAGAAGGCGCTGAATCTGAGGCTGGCCGCAGGCAAGATGCTCGGTCCGTATGAGATCCTCGCGCCACTCGGTTCGGGCGGCATGGGCGAAGTCTACCGCGCGCGCGACACGCGGCTCGGGCGTGACGTGGCGATCAAGGCTCTCGCCCCGCATCTCACCGCTGTTCCCGGGGTCCGTGCTCGTTTCGAGCGCGAGGCGCGCACGATCTCCCGGCATAGCCTTCCGCACATCTGCACACTCCACGATATCGGCCGGGAAAGGGACAATCGCCGGCACATTCCAGGACATGGCGCCAGAGCAGTTGGAAGCGAGGCGGTTGATGCTCGGAGCGACCTGTGGGCCCTGGGGTGCGTGCTCTGCGAGATGGCCACGGGGAAGCGGTCCATCATCCCGGAGGCGGGCGATGCAGGAGGCGCTCTGCTGCTGGCGAGAGTGCTGGGCTTCTATCGGGCGAGTTTGATCTGGTTTAGCGATATTATCTTCCGCTTGTAATTTGCCTAAGATCCGCATAAACTCTCCACCATGGACAGAGTGAGAAACCCCTTCGCCCCTGGTGCGGGCACCCCGCCTCCGGAGCTGGCAGGACGCGATGACCTGCTCGAGACGGTGCGCGTCGTGCTGGGGCGCGTGCGCCTGGCATTGCCGACGAAGAGCATCTTGATGGTGGGGTTGCGTGGGGTCGGCAAGACCGTGCTCCTCGATCGCATGCGCGAGGACGCGGAGCAATCCGGCCTCGAGACCGTCCGCATCGAGGCGCCAGAGAACCGATCGCTCCCGGCCGTGCTCGCTCCGCAGCTCCGCCAGTCGCTGCTGCGGCTCTCGCGTCACGAGCAGGCCAGGGCGCTTGCCATTCGCGCGTTGCGCGCGCTCGCGGGCTTTGCCAAGGCGCTGAAAGTGAAGTACCAGGACATCGAGGTCGGGCTGGACTACGAGCCCGAGCCAGGGCTGGCCGACAACGGGGATCTGGAGCAGGACCTCCAAGCCCTGATCGAAGTGGCCGGCGCTGCGGCGGGGAAAGCCGACACAGCGCTCGTGCTCTTCGTCGACGAACTCCAGTACGTCCCGGAAGAGCAGCTCGCAGCACTGATCACGGGCTTGCATCGCGCCGCGCAGCGCAGGCTGCCGGTCGTGCTCCTCGGCGCGGGCCTGCCCCAGCTCCGCGCCCAGATGGGGCGCGCGAAGTCCTATGCAGAGCGGCTCTTCGATTTTCCCGAAATCGGTCCCCTGCCTGTCGATGCAGCAAGGAGCGCCATTGCAAAGCCGGCTGCAGCGCAGGGCGTCGCCTTCACGGAAGAGGCGCTGGATCGCATCGTGACGCAGACGGAGGGGTACCCCTACTTCCTGCAGGAGTGGGGCAAGCAGGCCTGGGATGCGGCCGCCGTTTCGCCGATCGCAATCGAGGACGTGGAACAGGCCTCCGCCGCGGCCATCGCGGCCCTCGACGCCAGCTTCTTCCGCGTGCGCTTCGACCGCCTCACGCCCGCCGAGAAGCGCTACTTGCGCGCAATGGCAGAGCTGGGACCCGGCCCGCATCGTTCGGGCGATATCGCCGATCAGCTCAGCCGCAAGGTCACGGTGCTGGGACCGACACGCAGCCAGCTCATCGCCAAGGGGATGGTCTGGAGCCCGAGCCACGGAGACACCGCATTCACAGTGCCGCTCTTCGCCGGCTTCATGCGCCGGATCATGCCCGGGGACGATTGGCGGGCCTAGTCGCGGATCCGGCCGGACTACGACTCCTACCGACGCGGTCACGCTTGCAGCAGCCAGGCTGTGGTATCTTCTCCCCTGGAGGTCCGCATGCCAGAACCCACCCGCATCATCGTCGCCCTGACCGGCGCCAGCGCCACGCCCTACGCTTGGCGCCTGCTCGCGCTGCTCGCCGAGGCCGGGGTTGGCGTCGAGCTGATGCTGAGCGAGAACATCGAGGCCCTCTGCCGCGTGGAGCTGGGCACGAGCGCCGCCGACGAGCTGGCGCGGGTCTATGGCGTGGCGCCGCAACCGGGCGAGGCGCTAGGCAAGGCCGCCGACGGCGGTCCCCTCGTGCGCCGCCACGGGCTGGCCGACTTCGCCGCGGCGGCCGCCAGTGGCAGCGGGCGGGACATCCCGATGGTCATCGTGCCCTGCTCGACGGGCACGCTGGGCCGCATCGCGAGCGGCATCAGTGACAACCTCATCACCCGCGCTGCCGACGTCTGCCTCAAGGAGCGCCGCCGCCTGGTGCTGGTCCCCCGCGAGACGCCGCTCAGCGCCATCCACCTGGAGAACATGCTGCGCCTCACCCAGGCCGGCGCCGTGATCCTGCCCGCCAGCCCCGGCTTCTACCAGGGCAGCGAGCGCGTGGAGCAGCTCGTGGACTTCGTCGTCGCGCGCATCCTGAGGCAACTCGGCCTCGGCCGCCTCTCGCCGCAGCCCGGCTGGGGCGAGGAGCCGCCGGCGTGAGCGGGGCAGCCCCCGCCGCAGCGGCGCCCCGCGGCTTCGGCGGCCGCCTGCGCGCCGTGCTCGCCATGATCGCCTTCCCGCACACGCTCTTCGCGCTGCCCTTTGCCCTGTTCGGCACGATGCTCGCCGCGCGCGAGGCGACGCCCCCCGGCTGGCCGGGCTGGCGCGCGCTGGCGCTCATCCTCGGCTGCCTGGTGACCGCCCGCAGCGCGGCGATGGCCTACAACCGCCTCGTCGACCACCGCCTCGACGCCGAGAACCCGCGCACCGCGGGCCGCCACCTGCCGGCGGGCCTGCTAAGCCGCGCCTGGGTGGGCGGCTTCGTGATCGTCACCGCGACGCTGTTCATCGCCCTCGCCACCCTGCTCGGGCCCCTGGCCGGCAAGCTCGCGCCCTTCGCCCTCGCCTGGCTGCTCGGCTACTCGCACGCCAAGCGCTTCACCGTGGCCAGCCACTTCTGGCTGGGGCTCTCGCTGGCCATCGCGCCCATCGGCGCCTGGGTGGCCGTGCGCGGCACGCTGGCCGGCGCACCCTGGTTGCTCGCGGCCGCCGTGCTGCTCTGGGTGGCCGGCTTCGACCTCATCTACGCGCTGCAGGACGCCGCCTTCGACCGCGCGCGCGGCCTCTACTCGCTCGCCGCGCGGCTCGGCGCGCAGGGCGCCTTGCGACTCGCGGCGCTCTGCCACCTGGGAATGCTGCTCGCGCTCGCCGGACTCGGCGTCCAGCAAGGGCTCGGCCTTCCTTTCCACGCCGGCCTCGCCCTGGCCGCGATCTTGCTGTTCTGGGAGCACCGCGTGGTGCGAGGCGGCGAGCTCGCGCGCATCGATCTGGCCTTCTTTCGCCTCAACAGCTGGGTCGGCGTGACGGTCTTCGCGGCCGGCGCGCTCGCCATCCTGCTCGCCTGAGCGCCGCTCTGCGGCTGCGCCCCACCGGCACAATCACCGCTTGCCGGATCGGGCCGGCCTGCCTATCCTGGCGCCGCCGAGCTCTCGGCGGACTCGTGAACAGGCCAGGGAGGGACAATGGGCACGCTGCGCGTCGGGGTCATCGCTTTCGTCAACACCCTGCCGCTCACCCGCGGCCTGGAGAAGAGCCGCAGCCCCGAAGTCGAGCTTGTCTACGCAAGCCCCAGCGCCCTCGCCGACCGCCTGCGCTACGGTGAACTGGACGCCGCGCTGATCCCCGCCGTGGAGTTCTTCCGCGGCGTCGGCGCGGGCATCGTGCCGGGCCTTGCGATCGGCAGCCGCGGCCCCGTGGAGAGCATTCGCTTCCTCAGCCGCCAGCCGCTGGCCGAGCTGGACGCGGTGCTCGTCGACCAGGCGAGCCGCACCAGCGTCGCCATGCTGCGCCTCCTGCTCGACCGCACGCACCGCGTGAGCCCGGACTTCTTCAGCTTCCGGCCCGACCCGGCGCGGCCCTTTCTCGGCCCCGACGGTCTCGAGGCGCCGGCGGCCCTGCTCATCGGCGACGCGGCGCTGGACCTGAACCCCGAGGGCGCGTTCTGCGACATCGACCTGGGCGCCTGGTGGCAGTCGAGCTTCCACCGGCCCTTCGTCTACGCCCTCTGGGTGACGCGCGCCCCGGCCGGCAGTGCGGAGCACGAGCGCCTCTGCGAGCTGTTCACGGCGAGCGCGGCGCTCGGCCGGCGCGAGTTGCCGCTGATCTGCGAGGAGGTCGCCGAGGCCCGCCGCTGGACCGAGTCGCGCGTGCACGAGTACCTCACTCAGCGCATCGACTACCGCCTCGACGACGCCGCGCTCGACGGCCTCGCCTTCTTCCGCGCTCTCTGCCTGGAGAGCTACCTCTGCCCCGATCGGCCGGCCGTGGCCGCGACCCTGGCCGCGCTGCGCGAGGAACTGGCGCGCGCGGGCAGCGCCCACAGCGCCCGCTAGGCCATGACCGGCGGGCCCTGGCTGCGCTGCCGCCTGCCGGGCTTCGCGCCGGCGGCACTCGCCGAGCGCGCCGCGGCCGACCCCGACGCCGTCGACCTCTACCGCGCGGGGCTCGTCCTGCCCGTCACGGCGCCGCCCGTCGCGGACGGGGCCATCGCCGTGCGCGCGGGGCGCATCCTCGCCCTCGGCCCGGCGCGCGCTGTCCTCGCCGCGCACCCGAAGGCGCGCTGCGTGGCCGAGCTGCCGGAGGCCGTCCTCCTGCCCGGCCTCGTCAACGCGCACTGCCACCTCGCGCTCACCTTCGCGCAGGGCGTGCTGCCGCCGAGCGCGGACTTCATCGCCTGGATTCACCGTCTGCTCGCCCTGCGCCGGAGCTGGACGGAGGACGAGCAGCGCCTCTCCCTCGCGGCCGGCCTCGGCGAAACGCTGCGCGGGGGCTGCACGCTGGTCGGCGACATCCTCAGCGAGA
>VGXI01000030.1 GCA_016873475.1 bacterium
CGACGTGCTCGTGGTGAAGGACTTCACCCTGGCGGCGCCCAAGACCAAGGACTTCAAGGCGCTGATCAGCGCCATGGGCCTCAGCGAGGGCCGGGAGAAGATCCTGCTCGTCCTGGACGACTACCACCTGGAGCTCTGCAAGTCGGCGCGCAACCTGCGCAACCTGGACTTCATCGTCGGCCGCGAGCTGAACGCCTACCAGGTGCTGTGGGCGGACAAGCTGGTCGTCACCGCGCCGGCCCTCGAGCAGATCAAGGAGGTCTTCGGGGCATGAAGAACGCCTATCACGTCATCCGGCGCGCTCTGCTGACCGAGAAGAGCAACGCCCTGCGCGAGCGGAACATCTACGTCTTCGAGGTGGATCGCCGGGCGGACAAGCCGGAGATCAAGCGCGCCGTCGAGACCGTATTCAAGGTGAAGGTCGCGGACGTGCGCACGCTCAGCGTGCAGGGCAAGGTCAAGCGGCTCGGCCGCTTCTCCGGCAAGCGCGCCGACTGGAAGAAGGCCATGGTCACCCTGGCCGAAGGCCAGACCATCGACGTCGTCACCCAGGGCTGATCGCGCGGCGAGGAGAGAGAGCATGGGAATCAAGAAGTTCACGCCCCGGACCCCCAGCCAGCGCTACCGCACGGTCTCCGACTTCGCGGACGTGACTGCGGACAAGCCCGAGCGCAGCCTGCTCGAGCCGCTGCACCGGAGCGGGGGCCGCAACAACCACGGCCACATCACGATGCGGCGCCGCGGTGGCGGCCACAAGCGCATGTATCGCATCATCGACTTCAAGCGTGACAAGCGCGGCGTGCCGGCCACGGTGGCGACGATCGAGTACGACCCGAACCGCTCCGCGCGCATCGCCCTGCTGCGCTACGCCGACGGCGAGAAGCGCTACATTCTCGCGCCGAACGGGCTCAAGGTGGGCGATCGGGTGGAGGCCGGCTCCGGCGTCGAGATCAAGGTCGGCAATGCGATGCCGCTGAAGGAGTTCCCGCTCGGCTCGACGCTGCACAACATCGAGCTGAAGATCGGCAAGGGCGGGCAGATGGCGCGCAGCGCCGGCGCCGGCGTCCAGCTGATGGCCAAGGACGGCGACTACTGCCTGCTGCGCATGCCCAGCGGCGAGGTCCGCCAGGTGCACGGCAACTGCTACGCCACGCTCGGCCAGGTCGGCAACATCGACCACGAGAACGCAGTGCTGGGCAAGGCCGGCGCGGCGCGCTGGCGCGGCCGGCGGCCCAAGGTGCGCGGCGTCGCCATGAACCCCTTCGACCACCCGCACGGCGGCGGCGAGGGCAAGACCTCGGGCGGCCGGCATCCGGTCTCGCCCTGGGGCACCCCGACGAAGGGCTACAAGACCCGCAAGAAGAACAACCCGACCGACCGCTTCATCGTCCGTCGGCGGAAGTCCAAGTCGGCCTAGCCAGACTGAGGAGGCAAGGAATTGTCGCGTTCACTGAAGAAGGGTCCCTACATCGAGCTGCGCCTGCTCAAGCGGCTGGAAACGATGAACTCGAAGAACGAGAAGCGCGTGGTCAAGACCTGGGCCCGGCGCAGCACGATCTCGCCGGAGTTCGTGGGGCACACCCTGGCGGTGCACAACGGCAACAAGTTCATCCCGGTTTACGTCACGGAGAACATGGTCGGGCACAAGCTGGGCGAGTTCGCCCCCAGCCGCACCTTCCGCGCTCACTCCGGCAAGAAGCAGTAAGGCGATCGGAGGTCAGTGATGCCTGCCAAGGCTAGCGCCAAGTTCGTGCGAATCTCGCCGTTCAAGATGCGCCAGGTGGCCAACCTGGTGCGCGGGATGAACGTGAACCAGGCGATGAGCATGCTCAAGCTCATGAACAAGGGCGCCGCGCTGCCCATCTATCGCGTGATCAAGTCGGCGCTGGCCAACGCCACGGATCTCGCCAACGAGCAGAATCCCGTCGATGTCGATCGCCTCTTCGTGGCGACGATCCGGGCCGACGAGGGGCCGACGATGAAGCGGATCCGTGCCCGCGCCCAGGGCCGGGCCTACCGGGTCCGCAAGCGCACCAGTCACCTCTTCGTCGAGTTGGGCCAGAAGTAAGGAGGAGCACCGTGGGGCAGAAGACGCATCCGACCGGCTTTCGTCTCGGCGTCATCCGGACCTGGGACTCGCGCTGGTTCGCGGGCAAAAACTACGCCGACTGGCTCAACGAGGACGTGCTGATCCGCCGTTTCGTTCGCCAGCGCTTGCACCGCGCGGGCATCGCCCGGGTCACCATCGAGCGCTCGACGAAGAAGGTGACGGTGAACATCCACACCGCGCGCCCGGGCATGGTGATCGGCCGCAAGGGCCAGGAAGTGGACATGCTGCGCGACCAGCTCAACGTGCTGACCGCCAAGCAGGTCTACCTCAACATCAAGGAAGTGAAGAAGCCCGAGCTGAACGCCCAGCTGGTCAGCGAGCATGTCGCCTCGCAGCTCGAGAACCGCGTCAGCTTCCGCCGGGCGATGAAGAAGTCCATCACCTCCGCCATGCGCATGGGCGCGCGGGGGATCAAGATCCAGTGCGGCGGTCGCCTGGGCGGCGCCGAGATCGCGCGCGTCGAGCAGTACCACGACGGCATGGTGCCGCTGCACACGCTCCGCGCGGACATCGACTTCGGCACCTCGACGGCCAAGACGACCTTCGGCACCATCGGCGTCAAGGTCTGGGTCTACGTGAACGACGTCTTCCCGCGGGACTTCAGGCGCGAGCTGAGCAATCAGGTGCAGGAGGCCATCTAAGCCATGTTGATGCCCAAGCGCGTAAAGCACCGCAAGACCCAGAAGGGGCGCATGCGCGGCTTCGCCTACCGGGGGAGCAGCATCGCCTTCGGGCAGTACGCCATGCAGGCCGAGGAGCCCTGCTGGATCACCAGCCGGCAGATCGAGGCTGCCCGCGTCGCGATCACCCGCCACGTCAAGCGCGGCGGCAAGCTGTGGATCCGGATCTTCCCGGACAAGCCGATCACGATCAAGCCCGCAGAAACCCGCATGGGCAAGGGCAAGGGCAACCCGGAGTACTGGGTCGCCGTGGTCAAGCCGGGGCGCGTCGTCTTCGAGCTGGAGGGCGTGGGCGAGGACGTCGCCCGCGAGGCGATGCGGCTGGGCGCCGCCAAGCTCCCCGCGAAGATGAAGTTCGTGACCCGCGAGGCATGAGGAGACGGCCATGAAGAGCACGGAACTGCGGGATCTGAGCGTCGCCGAGCTGGTCGCGAAGGAGAAGGAGATGGCGGAGGAGCTCTTCACCATGAAGCTCCGCCACGGGCTCAACCAGCTCAACAACCCGCTCAGCATCCGCAAGGCGCGTCGCGCCCTGGCGCGGATCAAGACCAAGCTCGCCGAGCGCCGGCGCGAGCAGGCTCTCTAGGATAGGAGTCGAGGATGGAAGAGAAGGCCCGGAATCTGCGGAAGACCCTGCTGGGCACGGTCGTCAGCGACAAGATGCAGCAGACGGTCGTCGTCAGCGTCGAGCGGCGGATTCCGCATCCGCGCTACAAGCGCTACTACAACCGCACGAGCAAGGTGGTCGCCCACGACGCGGAGAACAGCTGCCGCGTCGGCGACCTGGTCCGCGTGATGGCCACGCGTCCCTTGAGCAAGACCAAGCGCTGGCGCGTCTTCGAGATCGTCAAGCGCGCCGAGTAAGGGGGCGAGGGGAAAATGATCCAGCAGGAAACCATGTTGGTCATCGCGGACAATTCGGGCGCGAAGAAGGCTCAGTGCATCAAGGTCCTGGGCGGCACGCGCCGCAAGTACGCGACGGTCGGCGACATCATCACGGTGGCGGTCAAGCAGGCCCTGCCCAACGGCACGGTCAAGAACGGCACGGTCGCGCGGGCCGTGGTCGTGCGCACGCGCAAGGAAGTGCGCCGCCGCGACGGGTCCTACATCCGCTTCGACCAGAACGCGGCCGTGATCATCAACCAGCAGAACGAGCCGGTGGGGACGCGCATCTTCGGTCCCGTGGCGCGTGAACTGCGCGAGAAGCGATTCATGAAGATCGTGTCGCTCGCGCCCGAAGTGCTCTAGCGAGGTGCAGCTGTGAAGATCGGTAAGAACGACACCGTCGAGGTCATCGCGGGCGCCCACAAGGGCGTCAAGGGGAAGGTGCTCAAGGTCTTCGCCGACAAGGAGCGCGTGATCGTCGAGAAGGTCAACATGGTCAAGCGCCACCGGAAGCGGCGCAGCCAGACGGACCCGGGCGGCATCATCGAGCAGGAGGCGCCCATCCACGTGTCGAACCTGCGGCGACTCGAGAAGGGCTCGCGTCCCTAGCGCGGCGGTATCCGGCGACGCGCGCCGGGCCCTGCGCAGGAGGAAAGGAAACGGACATGGCGAGGTTGAAGGCATTCTACAAGGAGACCGTGGCGCCTGCGCTGCAGGCGAAGTACGGCTACGCGAACCCGCTGCAGGTGCCGCGGCTGAAGAAGATCGTCATCAACATGGGCGTGGGCGAGGGTTCCCGCAACGAGGCCCTGATCAAGGCGGCCGAAACCGACTTGACGACGATCACCGGCCAGAAACCGCGCGTCAACGCCGCGCGCAAATCGGTGGCGAACTTCAAGATTCGCGAGGGCATGCCCGTGGGGCTCAAGGTCACCCTGCGCGGCGATCGCATGTGGGAGTTCTACGACCGCCTGGTCAACGTGGCGCTGCCCCGCGTGCGCGACTTCCGCGGCGTGCCCAGCAAGAGCTTCGACGGTCGGGGCAACTACAACCTCGGCCTGAAGGAACAGATCATCTTCCCGGAGATCGATTTCGACAAGATCACCCGAATCCAGGGGATGGACATCAACTTCGTCACCAGCGCCGAGACGGACGAGGAAGCGATGGAACTGCTGCGGCAGCTCAACATGCCCTTCCGTCGCAACTAGTCCCGAGCGGGGAAACGCACAGAGGTGTCAGCGTGGCCAAGAAGTGCCTGATCGTGAAGTCCAGCCGGAAGCCCAAGTTCGACGTGCGCAGCTACACGCGCTGCCGACGCTGTGGGCGGCCCCGGGGCTACATGCGCAAGTTCGGCATCTGCCGCATCTGCTTCCGCGAAATGGCCCTGCGCGGGGAGATCCCGGGCATCGTCAAGGCCAGCTGGTAACCGGACTCCGAGAAGCGAAACGAGGGTTAGAGCATGTCGATGACTGATCCCATTGCGGACTTCCTGACGAGGATTCGCAACGCCAGCCGCGCCAAGCACACGCGCGTGGACATCCCGGCTTCCCGGATCAAGGGCGAGATCGCGAAGATCCTGCGCGAACAGGGTTACGTGCGCGACGTGAAGTTCGTGGAAGATGGGCGGCAGGGCCTCCTGCGCATCTACTTGAAGTACAACGACGACAGCGGGCCCGTGATCGAGGGCCTGCAGCGCGTCAGCCGGCCCGGGCGGCGGATCTACTCCAAGAAGGGTGAGATCCCGCGCGTGCTCGGCGGCTACGGGCTCGTCGTCCTGTCCACGAGCCAGGGCATTCTCAGCGGCCACGAAGCCCGCCAGCGGGGCGTCGGCGGCGAAGTCCTGTGTCAGATCTGGTAGCTGGAGATTCGGAGGCAGTCACATGTCGCGCATTGGCAAGAGACCGATTCCGCTGCCCAAGGGCGTCAGCATCACTGCGCAGGCCGACGGCAGCTGCGTGGTGAAGGGTCCCAAGGGCGAGCTCAGCCGCCAGCTGAACCCGGAGATGCGGGTCGTCATCGCGGGCAGCGAGGCGCGCGTCGAGCGGCCCAGCGAGTCGCGCACGCACCGGGCCCAGCACGGGCTCACCCGCACGCTGCTGGCGAACATGATCGAGGGCGTCTCCGCCGGCTTCGTCAAGGAGCTGGAGATCGTCGGCGTCGGCTACCGCGCCGAGTTGAAGGGCAAGGACCTGCACATGGCCCTGGCCTATTCGCACCCGGTCGTCGTCAGCCCGCCCGAGGGCATCAGCTTCGAAGTGCCGCAGCCGACGCAGATTCGCATCATCGGCCACGACAAGGAGCTCGTCGGCCAGACGGCGGCGAACATCCGGGCCTGGCGCGCGCCGGAGCCCTACAAGGGCAAGGGGATCCGCTACAAGGGCGAGACGATCAACCGCAAGGCCGGCAAGGCCTCGGCGAAGGGCTAGGAGCAGCCATGGCAGTCAAGGCATTCGACCGCAAGGCGCAGCGCGCCAAGCGCCACCAGCGCATCCGCAAGGACCTGAGCGGCAGCGCCGAGCGACCGCGCCTGTCCGTCTACCGCAGCCTGACGAACATCTACGCGCAGCTCATCGACGACAAGCAGCGCGTGACGCTCGCCAGCGCGAGCAGCCTCAAGCTCAAGGCGACGCCCAAGGCGGGCGAGTCGGCGCGGATGGCCAGCGCGCGCGCCGTCGGCGAGGCGATCGCCGAGGCGGCCAAGGCCCAGGGTATCACGTCCGTGGTGTTCGACCGCGGCGGCTTTCTCTTCCACGGCCGGGTCAAGGCCCTGGCCGAAGCCGCGCGTCGGGCCGGACTCGAGTTCTAGGCAGACCAGGGGGTAACAAAGGTGATCCGAGGAGGCAAGGACCGGGAGCAGCGACCGCGCCGCCGCCGCGAACAGCCGGAGGAAGAGCGCTCGAACCTGATCGAGAAGGTGGTCGCGATCAACCGCGTGTCCAAGACGGTCAAGGGCGGCAAGAACTTCAGCTTCACCGCCCTCGTCGCGGTCGGCGACGGCAACGGCCAGGTGGGGACCGGCCTGGGCAAGGCCCGGGAGATCTCCGAGGCCGTGCGCAAGGGGACCGAGGCCGCCCGCAAGCGGATGGTCAGCGTCCAGCGCTTCGACAACCGGACCGTGCCCTTCCGCCTGGTCGGGCACTACGGGGCCGGTCGGGTGCTGCTCAAGCCGGCCGCGCCCGGTACGGGCGTCATCGCCGGCGGTCCGGTGCGCGCGGTGCTCGAGGCGGCGGGGATCTCGGACATCCTCACCAAGTCGCTGGGCTCCAACAACCCGCACAACCTCGTGCGGGCCACGATGGAGGGCCTGCGCCGGATGCAGTCGGCCTCGGACGTCGCCAAGCGGCGCGGCATCTCGGTGAGCCGGATGTTCGGTATTCGCCGCGAGGAGGAGGCGTAGCCATGGCGAAGCTGCTCAAGATCACCCAGACGCAGTCGGTGATCGGCAACAAGCTGAAGGCCAAGCGCACGATCGCGGCCCTCGGGCTGCGGCGCCTGCACCACACGGTGACCCACACGGACACCCCGCAGATCCGCGGCATGGTGTTCAAGGTCAAGCACATGGTCCGCGTCGAGGAGACGGAGGCGTCATGAAGCTCAACGATCTCAAGCCCGCGCCGGGCGCGACGCGCGGCGACAAGCGGCGCGGCCGCGGCCCCGGCAGCGGGCAGGGCGGCACCGCCGGCCGTGGCCACAAGGGCTACCACGCGCGCGCCGGCTCCAAGCACCGGCCCTGGTTCGAGGGCGGTCAGATGCCGATCCAGCGGCGCGTGCCCAAGCGCGGCTTCACGAACCTGTTCCGGCGCGAGTACCAGCCGGTGAACGTGGGGCAGCTGGCGCGCCTCCCGGAAGGGACCGAGGTGACGGCGGCCACGCTCCATGCGGCGGGTCTGATCAGCAAGCGCAACCGTCCGGTCAAGCTGCTCGGCGACGGCGAGGTGACCCGCGCCCTCACCGTGCGCGTGGACGCCTGCAGCGCCAGGGCGCGCGCGCTGATCGAGCAGGCCGGCGGCAAGGTCGAGGTGGCGCTCTAGGCGCCGGTGCGGCGAACGGCCTCACAGACGAGGAGAACAGCCCCAGATGCTCGCGAGCTTTCAGAGCACGTTCAAGATTCCGGATCTGCGCAAGCGCATCATCTTCACGGCGCTGCTGCTGATCGTCTACCGCCTGGGCAGCCACATCACGCTGCCGGGCGTGAACCGCCTGGCCATCGAGGACTTCTTCCGCGGCCAGGGCGGCGGCATCCTTGCGCTCTATGACCTTTTCGCCGGCGGCAATCTGTCCAAGGCGACGATCTTCGCCCTGGGCATCATGCCGTACATCAGCGCCTCGATCATCCTGCAGCTCCTGCAGGCGGTGGTGCCCTACTTCGAGAAGCTGGCGAAGGAGGGCGAGGAGGGGCGCAAGAAGATCAACCAGTACACGCGCTACGGCACGGTGCTGCTGGCCGCCCTGCAGAGCTTCGGCGTCGCCGTCTTCCTGGAGTCGATGGGCCCGGATGTCGTCGCGACGACCGGCTTCGGGTTCAAGCTGCTGGTGATGCTGACCCTGACGACGGGCACCATCTTCGTGATGTGGCTGGGCGAACAGATCAGCGAACGGGGCATCGGCAACGGCATCAGCCTGATCATCACGATCGGCATCATCGCCCGCTACCCGCTGGACCTCTTCAACACCGTCCAGGCCCTGCGCACGAAGCAGATGAGCTACCTGGGCGGCCTGGTGATGCTGGTCATGATGGTGCGCGTGATCGCCGGGATCATCTTCATGACCCAGGGCCAGCGGCGGATCCCGGTCCAGTACCCGAAGCGGGTGGTGGGCCGGCGCGTCTACGGCGGGCAGAACACGCACATCCCCCTGCGCGTGAACACGGCCGGCGTGATCCCGATCATCTTCGCGCAGTCGATCGTGATGTTCCCGGCGACGATCTCGAGCATGTTCCAGGGCAACGTGACGATGGACACGATCACCCGCTTCATGTCACCGGGGACGCCGCTGTACATCGTTCTGTACACGCTGATCATCATTTTCTTTACCTACTTCTACACGGCCATCGTCCTCAACCCCGTGGACATGGCGGAGAACATGAAGAAGTTCGGCGGTTTCATCCCCGGCATCCGGCCGGGCAAGAGCACCGCCGGCTTCATCGATCGGGCCTTGAGCCGGATCACGCTGCCGGGCGCCTTCTTCCTGGCGTTCATCGCCGTCCTGCCCGACATCCTGATCCGACAGTTCCGCGTCCCCTTCTACTTCGGCGGGACGGGCTTGCTGATCGTGGTGGGTGTAATGCTCGATACCCTGCAGCAGATCGAGAGCCACCTCTTCATGCGTCACTACGACGGCTTCATGAAGAAGGGACGCCTGCGGGGGCGGAGGTAGACGTGCGGCTGATCATCCTGGGGGCGCCGGGCTCCGGCAAGGGAACCCAGGCGGTGCGGATCAAGGCGCGCTATGGGCTGGCGCACATTTCGACCGGGGACATCCTGCGGGCGGAGGTGGCGGCGGGCAGCGAACTCGGGCGCCGTGCGCAGGCGATCATGGAGACCGGCCGGCTGGTGGGGGATGACATCGTCCTCGCCATGGTCGGCAAGCGACTGCAGCAACCGGACTGCGAACGCGGCTGGATCCTCGACGGATTCCCGCGGACGCGGCCGCAGGCGGAAGGCCTGAGCCGGCTGTTGAGCGCGGCCGAGAGCGAGGTCGACCTCGGGCTGCTGATCCAGGTCCAGCCCGAGGAGGTGGTCCGACGGCTGAGCGGGCGGCGGGTGAACCGCGTGAGCGGGCGCATCTACAGCCGCGAGGAGCTGGACCACTTGGCCGACCCAGCGGGGGAGATCCCGGCCGCGGGGCCGGCGCCCGATGGGGGGCAGTTCTTCCAGCGCGACGACGATCGCGCCCAGACGATACGGGACCGGCTGGCGGTCTACGAGGAGCAGACGCGGCCGGTGATCGATTACTACGAGAATCACGACAAGGTCGTGCGGATCGACGGCGCGCAACCGATGGAGCAGGTGACGGACGCCATCTTCTCGATCCTGCGCGATCGTTTCGGGAGCAGCGAGTCGGCATGATCCGGCTCAAGAGCAAGGCGGACATCGAGGCCATGCGCGTTGCGGGGAGCATCCTGCGCCGGGCGCTGACGAGCGCCGGCGCCGCCGTGCGGCCTGGGGTGACCACCGCCGAGCTCGACGAGCTGGTGCGCGAGAGCATCGCGCGGGAAGGCGGGCGGCCGGCCTTCAAGGGCTACCACGGCTTTCCGGGCAACGCCTGCATCTCGATCAACGAGGCGGTCGTGCACGGCATCCCGGGGTCCCGCGCGCTCGTCGAGGGGGACCTGGTGAGCATCGACGTCGGGGTCGAGAAGGGCGGCTACTACGCTGACGCCTGCGAGACCTACGGCGTCGGTCGCCTCAACCCGCAGGCGCAGCGCCTGCTCGACGTGACGCGGGACTCGCTGGCGGTGGGCATCGCCCAGGCGCAAGCCGGGCGGCGGCTGGGAGACATCTCCCACGCCGTGCAGAGTTTCGTCGAGGGGCACGGCTTCTCGGTCGTGCGCGACCTGGTCGGCCACGGCATCGGCTGGTCCCTGCACGAGGAGCCCCAGGTGCCCAATTTCGGCCAGGCGGGGCAGGGCCCCGAGTTGGTGCCGGGCATGGTGCTGGCGATCGAGCCCATGGTGAACGAGGGCCGGGAGGCCGTGCGCACCCTGGCCGACGAGTGGACCGTGGTGACTGCGGACGGCAAGCTGTCCGCCCATTTCGAGCACACGGTGGCGATCACGGAGTCCGGTCCCGTGATCCTCACCGCCTAGGCGCCGGCGGCGCGGAGGAGCAGTGGCCAAGCAAGGTGCCATCTCGGTGGAAGGAACCGTGATCGAGGCGCTCTCGAACGCCATGTTTCGCGTCGAGCTCGAGAACAACCACACGGTCCTCGCCCACGTAGCTGGCAAGATGCGCATGCACCTGATCCGCATCCTGCCGGGAGACAAGGTGACGGTGGAACTCTCGCCCTACGATCTGACTCGGGGGCGCATCGTCTACCGGTACAAGTAGCGTCGGCGAAGCGACGCTGAGAGAGGTTGCAATGAAGGTCCGAGCCTCGGTCAAGCCGATGTGCGAGAACTGCAAGGTGATTCGCCGCCATGGCGTGCTGCGGGTCATCTGCAAGAAGAACCCCCGGCACAAGCAGCGCCAGGGTTAGTCCGGTCGCTAAGGAGGAACTGTTTTGGCCCGAATCCAAGGCGTTGATCTGCCGGCCAACAAGCGGATCGTCGTCGGTCTGACCTACATCTACGGGGTGGGCCGCAGCACGAGCCAGAAGGTCCTGGCGCGGACGGGCATCAGCCCGGATCTGCGCGTGAAGAACCTGACGGAGGAGCAGTCCGCCCTGCTGCGGGACGAGCTGAACAAGCCGGAGTACCGCACCGAGGGCACCTTGCGCACCGAGATCTCCATGAACATCAAGCGGCTCATGGACATTGGCTGCTATCGGGGCCTGCGTCACCGCAAGGGTCTACCGGTGCACGGCCAGCGGACCAAGACCAACGCCCGCACGCGCAAGGGCCCCAAGGCCCGTCCCGGCGCGAAGAAGCGCGGTCGCTAGGAACCGGGGCGGGACGCCACAGGCGTCCGGCCCCCCTTCAGGGTTGAGGGCCCCCGCCTGGGGACCCGCCTGCAGATTCTGAGGAGGAATCACGATGGCTACGCCAACCGCCCGCGCGAAGGGCGGCCGCAAGAAGACTCGGAAGATGGACTCGCTGGGCGTGATCCACGTCAAGTCGAGCTTCAACAACACGATCATCACGGCAACCAGCCTGGGCGGGGACGTCTTCGCCTGGGCGAGCGCCGGCACTTCGGGTTTCAAGGGCAGCCGCAAGAGCACGCCCTTCGCCGCCCAGCTCGCTGCGGATCGCTGCGTGCGCGAGGCGATGAACCTGGGTCTCAAGCGCTGCGAGATCCACCTGAAGGGCCCCGGGCCCGGGCGGGAGGCGGCGATCCGCTCGATCCACGCCACGGGCATCGAGGTGTCGGGCGTCAAGGACAAGACGAGCATGCCCCACAACGGCTGCCGCCCCAAGAAGCGGCGGCGCATGTAAGCGAAACGGGGGAAACACGCCCCCCGGGGGCGCGGAGCATCAGAGGAGGTCGAGCGCATGGCGCGCTATCGTGGCCCGAAGCACAAGATCAGTCGACGCTTCGGCGAGAACATCTTCGAAACCGACAAGAACCCGCTCGACAAGCGGCCCTATCCGCCCGGTCAGCACGGGCGCAATCGCCGCCGCAAGACGTCCGAGTACGGGCTCCAGCTGGCCGAGAAGCAGAAGGTGAAGTACATGTACGGCGTCCTCGAACGCCAATTCCGGCGCTACTTCAAGGAAGCGGCGCGGCGGCAGGGCGTGACGGGCACGAACCTGCTCAAGATGCTCGAGGCGCGGCTGGACAACTTCGTCTTCCGGGCGGGCTTCGCGGCGACGCGCCCGCAGGCGCGGCAGTTCGTGAGCCACGGGCACTTCCTGGTCAACGGCCAGGCGGTGAACATCCCGAGCTACGAGCTGAAGCCCGGCGACCGAGTCAGCTTGCGGCAGAAGAGCCGGAGCAACCCCTTCATTCTGGAGTCCATCAAGAAGCGGGCTGCGCGCGGACGGGTACCCTACGTCAGCTTCGACGAGACCGCGTTCGAGAGCACCTACCTGAACGAGCCGGAGCGCGGGGACATGCCCGTGAACGTTCAGGAGCAGCTGATCGTCGAGCTCTACTCGAAATAGTCTGCGCGCGCGCGTACATGCCGTCGCCGTTGGGCGAGTAAGGAGGCTTTCCACATGAAGTGGAAGAACGTGCTCATGCCGAAGCAGGTGGAGGTCCAGAAGTCCGGGGAGACCCCGTACTTCACGCGCTTCACCGTCGAACCGCTCGAGCGGGGCTTCGGCCTCACGCTCGGCAACGCCCTGCGCCGCACCCTGCTCAGCAGCCTCCAGGGCGCCGCCGTCGTCGCCATCAAGTTCGAGGATGCGCTGCACGAGTTCACCAACATCCCGGGCGTCATGGAGGACGTCAGCGACATCGTCATCAACATCAAGCAGCTGGTCTGCCGCCTGCACACCGACATGTCGCACAAGCTGTACCTCGACATCAGCCGGCCGGGGCCCGTGACGGCGCGGGACATCACCGAGGACCCGGCGGTGGAGATCGTCAACCCCGACCTCGTGCTCTGCCACCTCAACGAGGGTGCGCACCTGCGGGCCGAGCTCCTGGTCAGCGACGGCCGCGGCTTCGTGCTCGCGGAGAACCACGAGCTCTCCGACACCTCGATTGGCGTCGTGCCGGTGGACGCGATCTTCTGTCCCGTCCGCCGCGTGAACTACCGCATCGAGGACACCCGCGTCGGCCAGCGCACGGACTACGACCGCCTCATCCTGGAGATCGAGACGAACGGCGCCATCACGCCCGAGGAGGCCCTCGGCTACGCGGCGAAGATCGTCAAGGACCACCTCTATCTCTTCATCAACTTCGATGAGGAGCCGATGGCCATCGCCGAGGAAGAGGTCGACGAGGAACTGGAGCGCATGCGCGAGCTGCTCGCCCGCAACGTCGAGGAACTGGAGGGGAGCGTACGGAGCGCGAACTGCCTCAAGGCCGCCGACATCAAGACGATCGGCCAGCTGGTCGTCAAGAGCGAGAGCGAGATGCTCCAGTACCGCAACTTCGGTCGCAAGAGCCTGAAGGAGATCAGCGAGATCCTCGAGGGCATGGGCCTGCACTGGGGAATGGACGTCAGCAGCCTGCTCAGTGCGGTGGGCGCGGGTGCCGAGAAGGAGAAGGCCCAGGCCTAGCCGCCGGGCCCTACACAGTCTAGCGAGGAACACGTCATGCGACACCAAGTCAGAGGCAACCGCTTGAACCGACCCGCCGACCAGGCGCGGGCGATGCTGCGCAACATGGTGACGAGCCTGTTTGCCCACGAGCGCATCGAGACCACCCTGACCAAGGCCAGGGAAGCCCGCCGCTACGCCGAGCGGATGATCACCTTCGCCAAGCGCGGCGACCTCGGCGCGCGCCGGCAGGCGGCGCGTTTCCTCACGGAACCCGCGGTCCTGCAGAAGCTCTTCACGGAGCTGGGGCCGCGCTACGCGGAGCGGCCGGGCGGCTACACGCGCGTCATCAAGGGCGGCATCCGCAAGGGTGACGACGCGGAGGTCGCGATCCTCGAGCTGGTCGGCGGCGAGTTCAAGGCGAAGAAGCGCACGAAGCGCGCCGAGAAGGCCGAGGCCAAGGCCAAGGCGATGGGCAGCGACAAGGCCAAGAAGAAGCGGAGCCTGCCGCGGGCCGCAGAGCCCGGGCGCGGCTAGCGCGGAAAGTAGTCGATCCTCGGTAGCTCAATTGGCAGAGCATGCGGCTGTTAACCGCAGGGTTGAAGGTTCAAGTCCTTCCCGGGGAGCCTATTGTTACTGTCCACGAACCCAGCGGGGTTTGGTAGCGCGTACCAGATCTCGGCGGTTCGGCGGTCGTGAACGATGACCTTCTTCACCAGGCGGTGGAGAAGGTCTCTCTTGTGGGGGTTCGGCCCCGCGGCCATGACCTGGTCGAAGTTGTCGATCAGAGCAGCCAGCATCTCCTTGTCGATCGCCGGCAGTTCTATATTCTGCTGCCTCGCTTCAAGCGCCTGCTTTGTGCCGGCCAGCTCATCGAGCCGTCCACGCGGTAGTGTCCAGGATCTTTCGCACATTTGCTGAGGAACTCTCCTCGAGCTGGTCCCTCTTTTCTCAGCTTGCCGCCTTGCTCGCTAGCTCCTCCTGATCGCTCAAGAGGTCCATGCTGAGGTAGCGGCGGTAGCCCCACTTCGTCCCTGCGATGTGGCGGAGGCGAGCCGCCACCAGCATCAGCGCCGACTCGCCATCGGGAAAGCAGCCCACCACGCGCGTCCGTCGCCGGACCTCCCTCATGATCCGCTCCATGGGGTTGTTCGTGCGAATCCGACACCAGTGCTCGCTGGGAAAGTCGTAGTAGGTCAGTGTCTCCTCGCCACCGCTGGCAACGAGCTCGGCCGCCTTCGCCAGTTTCATTGCCCGCAGCTTCTTGGCCACGGCCTTGAGCTTCTCTATTGCTTCCCGCTGATCCTCCTGTGCATGGATCGCCTTCAGCATCGCCGCCACCTGCCGCACCTTCCCCTTGGGCACCAGCGTGAAGACGTTGCGATAGAAGTGCACGATACAGCGCTGCCAGGCGGCATCGGGAAAGCACTCGCCGACGCTCTCGACCAAGCCCAAGCACTTGTCGCTGATCACCAGGCGGACACCCATTAAGCCTCGCTGCTTCAAGTGCCGCAGGAAATCCAGCCAGCTCGCCTGGTCTTCCTTGCCGCCCTCGCACACCCCCAGGATCCGCCGATAGCCGCTCGCGGCGACACCGATGGCCACCAGCACGGCAATGTTGCGGACCTCGCCACCCCAGCTCCGCTTCAGGTAGATGCCGTCCAGGTACACGTAGGGAAACTCACCGTCGATCGGTCGCTGGCGCCATTCCTCGATCTGCTTGTAGATCCGCTGGTTGAGCGTGCTGACTGTACTCGGGCTGACGCGGCTGCCCCAAAGCGCCTCGGTGATGTCCTCGACCCGACGGACGGAGACGCCGGCCAGGTACATCTCCACCAGGGCCTCCTCGACGGAGCTTTCTCGCCGGCGGTAGCGCTCGATGATGGCCGTCTCGAAGGGCAGCTTGCGCAGTTTGGGCATCCGCAGTTCGACCTTACCGGCCTTGGTTTCCAGACCGCGGCGGTAGCTGCCGGCCCGCGTATCGAGCCGGTCTGGACTGCGCTCGTAGCGCTTCGCGTTGCAGAGTGTGTCCGCCTCGGCGTCCAGCAGGCTGTTGAGAGTCTCTTCCACGGTGCCGCGCACGATCTCCCCGAGGTGCTCCCTCACCTGCTGCTCATCGACCTGAATGACTTTCCCCAGTTTCGTGCTAGAATCTCCCACGGGTGGTCCTCCTCTGCGTCCAATGGGTCTTCGACAACCGCATTAGACCAGATCGAGGGCCACCCCTCCTCAATCGTGCGAAAGAAACCCTACGTCATCTCCACTTTCGAACATATTCTCCTTGATCGTCCATCGCAGCGCTGCCTATCCTGCTTGGGCAGACACGTGCGGCTTCTCGGATTAGCCGCGGCGGCAGCGAGGGAAGATCCGCGCAGAAGGGAAGGTGGAAGTGAAGTGGGCAGGCTTCCTGGCGGTGGTGGCCGCGACTAGCGTGATGCTGACCTGCAATGCGATCGCTGTTTCGACCGCGGACGAGGATCCACCAGCGGCGAACCCACAGCTTCTTCGCACAGACGGCGAACCATCCGGATTGCCCGGCTCGCCTAGTACTTCGGAGTTCGACGGCAGCTTCTCCTATTCCTACGACTTCGAGGTGCCTCCGGGGATCAATGGCTTTCAGCCCGACCTAGAGCTCATCTACAACTCGAACGCGGGGATTGGCGTGGCCGGACGGGGCTGGAGACTCGGCGTCCCCTACATGTACGAGGACTACTTCTACTCAGGAAGCGAGAGGCGAGAACTAGTCACCATCTACGACGGTGGGGGGCAGCCGATCGAGAAGCGGCTCAAGCACGACAACGGCGAGTTCCTCGTGATCCGCGACCGCGAGATGTATGACAAGAACGGAATCGTGTACGAGTTCTTTGAGTCCTTGGCGTTCACCTATCCTGGAAGCGGTAACCACGGTGAATCGGGGCTCTACCTTTCGAGAGCCACCGCTCCTGGCGGAAACGCGATCATCTACGAATACCTACAAACGGGGCCAGAGGCAAGCCCTCCAAACCCAACCGAGGGCCGCTACCTGTACTTGGAGCGGATCAGGTACGCGAACAGCAACTGCACAATCCAGTTCTACTATTCAGACCCCGTTCACGGTGTGGATCGGTTCGACACCATGGGCGACTATAGCCGCGGGTTCAAAATCCAGATGGACCGGCGACTGAAGAAGATCGTGTGCTACGCGCAGGGCCAGGCGACACATTGGTACTTCTTCGACTATGAGACGAGTCCGCTGAACGATGACCTGATGCTCACGCAGATCAGGCGGGGCAAGAACGCGGAGGGCTCTGAGTACATCGGTCAGGAGTTTGCCTATCGCTATCCGGTTCAAAGCTCGGCAGACGATTGGCTGGCAGTACCCATCTCGCTGCCGTTCACGCTCTCCGACGATAGCTGGAGGAATAGCGTAACGGGGGACTACAATGGAGACGGAATCGCGGACGTATTCCTGCTGGATAAGGAGGAGCCTTTCGGGGAGTCCGCCTGCTGTGTGCTCCTCGGACAGCCGAACGGGATCTTTCATACATACGAGTTCACCCCTGGGGCCGAGTACGACTTGATCGGGTCCCACTGGCTCCCTCCCAGCGCCAGACCGTACTACCTGCCCGGCGATTTCAATGGCGACGGGCGGACGGACTTGATCCACGTCACTGATAGATACGAGGCCTACACGTGGCTCAGCAAGGTCGCCGGCAACGGAGCGTTCGACGGCTTTGACCTTGTTTCAGCACCCGTCGTTGGTCACAACTGGATACTGCCGGGAAACGTGGAAGGTACCGTCTTCATGCGCTTGCATGGCGGCGACTTCAACGACGACGGACTTGCCGACCTTTGGCAACCCAAATGGCATGATCCCTATCAGGGCGGGGACATCGTGGGGTTCTACGTCATGCTCTCGAACGGTGATGGGACCTTCACGCATGACTTCTGGAACTATGGGCCGGATGCGTGGAGGGCCCCCGTCTACTGCAATCCGCCTACTGGGTTTGGCAACATCGTGCTCGACTTCAACAACGACGGTCGCGCGGATATCGTCAGCGTCGACGAGGTGGCCGGGTTCTACAGGAATGGTCAGAAGTGGGACGATCCCGCTGGGGATACCTATGGGTGGGACAGCAATGAGCCCCCTGACTTCGCCTATCAGCATGCGCTGACCTACTTGGTACCTGACGGCAGTACGTCATGTCGATTGTACTATCCAGTCCTTGGAGACGTTAACGGTGATGGGCAGGCAGATTTCCTGTCGGTCCGCAGCACAGCCCTTGATGAGTGCAGCCACTATGGGCCGGGTAGCTGGAACCGCTACGGCCTTCAGTGTGCTTTCGGATTGTCCCTGTTCGACGAGTACTGGGTCCGGCCGCAGGAATGGGACCAACCTGATGGATGTTGCTTCGATCACCTAAACTCGATGAGTCGACTCCTCCCGGGCGACTTCAACGGCGACGGACGTACCGAGTTTCTGGTCGTCAAGGACCGCTGCAACTACTACGCCGATGACACCCATGCGCAGGTCATGCGCTGGACCAAGGCAGAGGTTCATGGGCATTCGAATGTACCCTGTCTAGTTCCCGTGAGCGGGTGCCTGAATGGAGACGGCGCGCCGCTCTATCCCTTCGGCGTTGGGAAGCTAGGAAACATGCTCCTCGTGGCCGACTTCACCGGCGACGGCAAAGCCGATGTCTTCAGCCTGCGCAAGGGCTCGCAGTCAGACGAGAACTACCTCTTCACGCCGATTCCCGATGTCTACAACAACGTGCTGATCAAGATCCGGCGAACTACCGAGAACAGCGGTGCCTGGAACAACTCGGCGTTGGACCTCGTGCAGCTCGAGTACAAGACCACGCGTGAGTACCCGGAGATGTCAATGCCGGTCGTGCTGAACGTCGTGGATAGGATGTTCCGGCGAGACGGCCTTCTGAACACCTACCGGACCACCTACGAGTACGAGGATGGCCTCTACGACAGGGACCGCGAGGAGTTCATGGGGTTCGGGAAGGTGACCGTCACCAATCCGGACAATTCGAGAAAGGTCACCCACTTTCACCAGGATCCGAATCGCGTTGGTCATCCCATCGAGGAGCAGATCTTCTTCCCGGGTGGGGAGCCGGCCAGCCGGGACACCTACGTGTGGACGGTTGAGGAGAATGGGGACTATGACGCTTTCGTGCATCTCGATGAGGTGGTGCACTACGAGTACGATCTCGAAGCTGAACCAGATCCGGAAGAGGTGGCAACAAGCCGGGTAACGCTTCGGTACGATCCAGCCTGCCGCAACGTCAGCCACATGGCGATCGAAGACCCGAGAGGAGTCCTCGCTGGGTACACCATGCCCCTCTCGGTGGAGACCGAGTGGGAAAACGTGGGAGAATGGTGGTGGCGAAAAACCAGTGAAGAGAAGTGGTTCACTGAATACATAGTCGTTGGGGGGCAGGGGGGTACGGTGCCGCAGCTGTTCAGGGCCTTGCACTTCGACTACGATCCGGCCACGGGGATGCTGGACCGGGTCACGAAGGGCGCGCTGGGTCAGCCGGATGGACAGACCATCGTGGATTACGACTACGATGCGATGGGAAACCGAACGAAGGTTCTGTACCCGAATGGTTTGGAAACTGTAACGACCTATGCGGATTTCTGGTATCCAACTCAGGTGCAGTCGAAGTTCGGTACCGAAGTGCTCCTTGAGGAGGAGTACAATTGGGATCACGGATTCGGATCACTGAAGGAACACTGGGACGTCAACGGGAACAAGACCGTCTACACTTGCGATCCGCTAGGTCGACCTTCGACGGAGACCCTCTACATGCTCGAGGGGCCATCGGTCTTTGGGGAGACCCTGACCACATACGAGGATGACTTCGAGTATCATATGGGTTGGTCCTCCCTGGAACTTGAGACCTCGCCCCTCATCACCGTGCGGCGTAGAGCTGGAGTGGACGCTGGAACGGGTGAGCCTAGGTACGTTCAGGAGCGCACGTACTACGACCTCAATGGCAATACCGTTCAGGTAGACCAGCCGGTTACCGGAGGTTTCCCGTCCTCAACACGCTACGCCTACGACTTTGCCGGCAGGCAGACGAGTGTATGGGGCCCATCGATAGAAGGGCCTTGGGGGCAAGGGCCGGGTGATCCAGACGACTGGGACGCCAGTATGGTCTCGACGACGACCTATGATTGCCTTGGTCGCCCGCTCACCGATACCCAAACGGCGAACGGTGGCACCGCGATCACCCAGCACGAGTATGGCGTCGCCCGCAAGACGGTGACCGATCCCGAGGGCCGAACGACCGAGTACGAGTTCGATCACCTGGGGCGGATCGCCACGGTGATTGAGCACGGTATGCCGGACGGGCCGTACGCGACCCGCTACCGGTATGCGGTTGACGAGGAGATCATCTACGTTCGCGATGACCTGGGGAATGAGTACCACTGGGCCTACGATCCCGCTGGCCGTTTGGTGGAGATCGATCACCCAGACACAGGCGTCACGCGGATCACTTACGAAACAGGGTTCGATGATATTGCCACGATCACCCATGCCAGCGGCAAGACCGAGCAGAGGACCTACGACGCGCTTCGGCGCCTCGATGAAGTGCATTGGAGCGGAGGGTTGCTGTGGGACTACGAGTACGGCGCCAACACACCGGAATGCCACGCCGCGGGAACGACGAATCGCCTCACTCGGATTCAGAATGAGAATGAGACGCGAACGTACCTTGCCTACGATCCGAATGGGAACCTCCGGTTAGAAAACGCGCAGATTGCTGGGGAGTCGGGGATCTGGTTCTGCAATTATGGCTTCGACACGCTCAGTCGCCCCACTGACGTCCTCTTTCTCTACCCCGGCAACTTCAAGGTAGAGTATGACTACCTTCCGGGCACGAACACCCTGCAGAGGATCTACTCAGAGTCGGCGGGGAGGGAGTTCTCCATCGACTACAGCGACTTCAAGGCCTATGGGCCTCCGCAGAACATCACCTACAGCAACGGACTGAACACGGAGAAAGGCTACCCCGACGATTCGACATGGCTGCAGTTCGCTACCGTGCGCGCGGCGAATGGCACGGCACTCCTGCACCACCACTACAGCTATGACATGTCCGGGTACTGCACGCAGATCGACATGCACGGCGCTTGGCCTGCGGTCCCCGAGTCCGCGAATCGCAAGTACATCTATGGCTATGATCCCCTAGGACGCCTGGAGCACTCCCAGCTCTGGGATGCCCAGAACGGATTCACGCATGATCTGGCGGTGGCGTACTCACCGCTAGGGAGCATCCTCAGCAAGACGAAAGACGGAGTCACAACCACCTATACGATCGACGGCGCCTGCGCGCATCGACCCTCGGCACTCACCAGAGGGGCGAAGCAGTACCCCCTTCAGTACGACGTCGATGGAAACATGGTCAATGGGGCCCTGATCGGCGACGCGGATCACGTCAAGCGACGCGCCATCGCCTACAACGCTTTCAACATGGTGGACCGTGTGGTCATTGCGAAGAGCGGTGGCGGCGATCCGGATCCACAGATGGAACGTGGTGGCGGCCAGGCTGGCGGCACCGACACGGTCGTGGAGTACAAGTATGGCGTCGGCGGGCGCAAGGTGCGATCGACGCTCAACGGCGCCGTCGAGTGCGCCTACTACTCCCCCGGGTGCGAGTACCGGAATGGAGCCTGGGTGCACTACGCGATGCTTGGCGGGCATCGCCTCGTCAAGATCGCAGGCGCGGATGTCTCGTTCTACCACTTGAATCACCAGGGCAGCGTCGCCGCGATCAGCAACGAGTCGGGGGGGCTGCTGGAGTACATCGAGTACGATGTGTGGGGGAAGGACCTCAGCCGCACGGGCACTGCCAGCAGCGAGTGGCGCTTCACGGGGCAGGAGTTCGATGGGACCACCGGGCTTTACGACTATCACTTCCGCATGTACGACCCGGAGTACGGGTTCTTCGTCAAGCCGGACGATCGCGACCAGAACCTCTACGACCCACAGACTCTGAATCGCTACGCCTATTGCCGCAACAACCCCGTGGGCAATATCGACCCCGATGGTCACTTCATAATCCCAATCGGCGAACGCACAATGCTGGGACCGGGTGGGGAAGAGATAACGGTGTCGACCTGGGCGATCTGGGCGCCATCGTCGCGGTTTGGCTTTCCAGTCTTCCTGGGGACCTTCGAGGTTCCGCTATCGATTGCGGAGGTCGGGAGCCTTGCGCTCGATGTGGTAGGAGTGGTGCCAGGGATTGGCGATCTTGCGGATCTTGTGCAAGGAATCGCCGCACTCTCGCAAGGGCATTGGGGGGCAGCGGCGCTGAATACAGCAGGCTTGGTACCCTTCTTCGGGGACCTTGCGAAGCTCGGCCGCGGGGCGGCCAAGGTCATGAAGCTGTTCGACAATCTGCGGGCGCTCTCGAAACTGCGAGACCTTGGCAGAGCCGGGGAGGCCGCAAGGGGGGCAAGGTTCGTCACGAACGCCGTAGGTGAGACTCAGATCTTCCTGCATGGTGCGGGGCGGACGTTGGAGGTCTCGTCACATGCGGCGCAGCGCATCACGGAACGGGGAGTGTCGCTCGATGCTGTCGAGGCCGTAATCAGCAGCCAGAAGCCCTTCCAGTACCTCCACGACGGGGTCACGAAGACGGGCTTCTATGATCCCGCATCTCGGCTGTTTGTTGGATCGGTCGATAACACAATCACCACCGTCATCCCTGGCGCTCCGCCTAACTACATCAACAACCTGATGGGGGCCGTGCCATGAGGATCACCTACGATCCAAAGACCGATGCGGCCTACATCTACCTTGAGGACAAGATCGGCCCAAGTGGCGTAGCTCGGACCTATCCATGCGACCCGAAGGGAGTGAACGGCCAAATCAACCTCGACTTCGATTCCGAAGGGCGCCTCTTGGGCATTGAGATCCTCGACGCCCGGAGGAAGCTGCCGGAGGACCTCCTGCGGAGCGCTCCGCTCAAGTAGCGGTGCACCCGATCTGACGAAGGACGCGTGCTGGTGAAACACGGTGAATGTTGTCGAGATTGAGGGAGTTCTCCATCGACTACAGCGACTTCAAGGCCTACGGGCCGCCGCAGAACATCGCCTACAGCAACAGCCTCCGCACCGAGAAGGGCTACCCCGACGATTCGACAGGAGAAGTGGTCCTACTTTCCTGGACAGGTTGGCGGCTGAGCTAAGGTGGACTCCACGGGTTGTCATCATGCCGCCTTCTGCAGTTGGTACTCCTCCATCGGGGTCCTGTCGTTGCTGAGGCTCGAATGGGGCCTCTCCTCATTGTACAGCCGCAGCCACGCCCCAATCCAGTCGCGTGCCTGGATGCCGTTCTCCAGATCGCGCAGGTAGACGCACTCGTACTTGA
>VGXI01000031.1 GCA_016873475.1 bacterium
AGGTTGTAGATGCCCGCCCGCGCGCTCGGGACACCGGTGGTGACGCTCCAGGCCATCGCGTCCTGAGCCAGGGCGTCGTTCTTCTCGACGAGGTCCAGGCCGCGCGGGAACGGACAGCCGGCGTCCACCCGGAAGCTGGGCTGCTGGCCGCCGATCGAGAGGGCCGGATGCACCGACTTCACCTGCGGCACCAGGATGCCGGTCACGTCCTTGTAGTAGATACCGTCCAGGATGTGCGTCGCGCCCAGGTTGATGTTCAGGAAGCTGGGCTCGTCATCGAGGTCGTTGGCCACCTCGTTGCCCATCACCCAGAGGCAGGTGTTGTGGGCGCTGTTCCTGAGCCAGTCGTCCAGGAGCACGTCGTCGAAGGCCAGATCGTCGGGCGGCGCGTTCTGGATCGTGAACGAGGGCAGATCGCCGCTGTCCCAGACGATCACCTCGTACTGATCGATGTCGCCGATCTCGGCCCGGCCACCCAGACCATTGTTCAATCCCGAACTGGGGGCCTGGGTCGTGTAGATGTCGTAGCCGGAGTAGCCGTTGTACAGGAACGCCTCGTCCCAGTAGGGCTGATTCCCGAAATCGTCGTCGCACAGCAGCATCGTCGCCCCCGCCGTCGGCAGGCAGCGCACGATGTAGTACGAACGCAGATCGGGGTTGCTGCTCTCAGCCCAAGCCGGGCGCGTCTGCGACGTGTTGTCGACCGCGGTGCCCTTGTAGTAGAGTTCGATGACGTCCCCCGCCTCGAAGTAGTCCTCGGCGAAGTCGAAGGCATACCAGTGGGGACTGATCTCGCCCTGGTAGCGCGCGGTATCGGCAACCGCGACGTTCCACGTCTCGCCATTGACGACGGTCGTGCCGATCCAGGGCGAGTAGATGCCGTCGCTGGCGTCGGGGTCGCCCATTGCCGGGTCCGTTGACCCGGCATGCGGACCGGCGGTCACGCGCGAGTGCAGGTACAACCGGGGACGCACCTCACCCGGAACACTGGCGGGATCCCGCTGGATGCCGCCGTGCCCGTCCATGCGCAGCTTGATCAGCGTGGAGTCGCCGATGACCAGCGTCGTGCCGCTGTACGGCTGGACGTCGATGGCGCTGTCGATCCGGACCTTGCCGTTCGCCTCGGGGAAGTTGTCCTGGAAGCGACGGAAGACATCGACGTCCCAGGCGATCGACGAGGTGTTGATCAGCCTGGCGGACACCATGTCGAAGTAGGGCGCCGGCGTGTGACCGGTGCCGTCGCCGTAGTTGTCGCACCAGTAAGGGCACATGTCGATCACCATCAGTCGGATGGCCATGCCGTCGACGGTGTTGCCAGGCCCCGCCGACTCAGCGAGCTGCTGTGTGTAGTCACGGGTGTGCCCCAGCCAACCATAGTAACCAGGGCCGTAGTACACCGTGTAGTTGGCCTCCCACTGACCGAGACAGGGCGCCTCGATGGTGTGAGCAGCAACGTAGCTCTGGACGAAAATGAGCGTGTTGAGCGGCAGGTCCCAGTAGACAAGCGCGCTGAAGATGAACCGGGAACCGGGAACGTGCGCGGCATCGACGCTGATGCCGACAGGATCGCCCAGGGTGTGCGCCCGCTCGAAGAGCGGGCTTTGGACGCCGTTGTCGAAGTAGGGCGGGCCGTAGGGAGTCACCGGAATCGGATACTCGGGGTTCGTCGTGTTCAGATCGAAGAAGGCCCAGGCGTAGCTCGAATTGACGACGCACTGGTCTTCCGAAAACAGGCTGTGGTAGAGCGCGCCGTAGGCGCCGGCGCCCGCTGGAACGGTGGCGTCCAGCGCGTGGAAATCGGCCTCGTTGCCGCTCTCGAAGTTCCAGGCGACGTCCGTCGCACCGGTGTAGTCGATCTCCATGTTGTCGATCCACACGGCACCGATGTCGGTGATGAAGG
This sequence comes from bacterium, assembly GCA_016873475.1. Lineage (NCBI taxonomy): Bacteria > bacterium. The sequence continues at coordinate 1,901 of VGXI01000031.1, forward strand.
AACCGTCCTCGTCGGACCAGCCGCCGTCGGACACGAAGGCGAAGATCAGCTCGTCCACGTCGCCGATGGCGATCGGGCCGTAGTGGATCACGGTCTGCTCGCCGCCGACCGCGTTGCTCAGCAGCTCGACGGGGTCGTTGGCGCCGGCCTTCGCGTACAGCGTGAAGAAGTCGTAGACATCGCCCTCGAAGTCGCCGACGTAGTCGAACTCGAGGTTACCGGCGGTCGCCGCCGCTGGGACGTCGAGCACGAGCCACTGATTCCAGCCGCCGCCGTACCCGGTGGGATTGACCCAGCCGCAGACGTTCCGACGGCCGCACCACCAGGCGTAGTCGTTGCCGGCCGTCGGGCCGCCCGTCGGGGGCAGGCCGGCCGCCGACTGGAAGTCCGTAGCGTGGCCGTTGCTCAGGTTGAGCGCCTGCAGGTGCCACCAGATGCCAAGCTGGGCCGTCGCATCCACGGGCGTCCAGCCCGCCGTGGCCGGACCGCCGGCGTGGTCGAAAGTGTAGCCGCGCGGGTCCGTGCCCGGCGCGCCGTAGGCGCCCGGGCCCGAAGCGGCGAAGAGGAAGAGGGTGTCGGCGCGCACCCCGGCGGGCGCGGCCTCGACCGGAGGCGGCTCGCTCGCGAAGAACACGCGCTCCCGGGGCCCCGGCTCCCGGCTCAGGCCCGGGGCGGCGAGCGATGTCGCGAGCAGGACAGCGAGCGCGAGCGACGAACTGCGCATCTTCCCTCCCGATCGGCTGCAGCTGCCGCCGCGGGAGCGCACCAGGGGTAAGCCAACTAAGCATAACCGATCGCCGCCGCCCGGGCAAACCCGGCAACCCTCTGCTGTCGAAACGGTTGCGGCACCCACGCGAGCGAACTCGCCTCCCTCCCGCGCGCGTTGTTTCGCGCGCGAGAGGAAACGAGCGAGCGTTGCTACTGCAACATCAGCAGCTTCTGCGTGGCGATCTCGCCGCCCGCACTCAGGCGCAGGAAGTAGGTGCCGGAGGCCAGTTGCCGGCCCCGCGCGTCCCGGCCATCCCAAGTCCGGCTGAACGCCCCCGCTGGGAAGTCGCCGTCGGCGAGCAGAGCCACCTCCCGTCCGCTGAGTCGGCGGCTGCGCCTGCGCCGTCGGGATCAGCAGGAGCGCGCTGGCGGCAAGCGCTGCCAGCGCGGCGAGGATCCGTCGCTGCGAATTCGGCATGGGGACTCCTCCGTGGTCGGAGTGTGGGCGAAGGCGTCGGTCAGGGCAATCAATCGAGGCGGACCAGCCGCTGCGTGGCCACGCCGCCGGCCGCGCGCAGGCGGCAGAAGTAGACGCCGCTCACGACGGGGCGGCCCCCGTCGTCCTTGCCGTCCCAGCTCACGCTGCTCGGGCCGGCGGGGAGCTGTCCGTCCAGGAGCTGGCGCACGCTCCGCCCCTGCACGTCGAAGACGCTGAGCTCGACGCGCTCGGCGGCCGGCAGGCTGAAGCGCAGGGTCGTCGCGGCCCGGAAGGGATTGGGCGCGCTGGGCTCGAGGCGCAGCCCCGGTAGCGCGGCGCTCGGCTCCACTGCCGTCGGGTCCGCGTACTCGACGCTGAGCACGGCGATGCCGCGGCTCGCGCAGCTCAGCCAGAGCTCGTAGCCGCTGGGCAGCGGGCGCACCTGGGCGGCGTAGATCTGCGCGTGCGGCAGGCCGCCCCACTGCGGCTCGCCGTTCAGCGGCGCCGGGTAGTAGCCGGCGTCGACGCCGTCGAACCAGAGCAGGCCGTGGGGCGTCCCGTTCCAGCCGCCCGGATCGAACATCCCGAACCACAGGCGCCCGTCGGGCGTCACCGCGAGCGGGCTGGCCCCCACGCAGGAGCAGCCGCCCAGCTCCGTGAAGAACTCGTAGCTGCCGGCGTTCGCGTCGAGCTTGAACAGGCCCGGCGTCGCGCCCAGCCAGGCCGTCCCGTTCGGGCCGGCCGCCACCCAGCCGAAGATGTCGCTCTGCGTGTTCATCTCGGGGAACTGGTCGTAGGTGCGCGAGAAGCGGTAGCTGCCGTCGGTGCGGATCACCTCGGCGTAGGTGCTCGCCCAGACGGTGCCCGGCCGGTCCGGATCCTTCTGGATGTTGTTCCCCCAGGCGCCGTTGTTGGGCACCGACACCCAGTTCGTCCCGTTGTGGTAGCGCAGCTCGAAGTAGTTGCCCAGCGACCAGAGCCGGCCCTGCGAATCCTCGACGAGGCCCTGGCTCTCGCTCATGCCGTTCAGGTTCGTCCAGCTCGCCCCGTTCCACTGGTGGATGCCACTGTAGGTGGGGTTCACGGCCACGCTGCCGCTGGAGGGCCGAAAGCCCACGGCCTGGCTGTTGTCCGTCGGGAAGGGCCAGGCAACGCCAAGGCCGTAGGTGTGGTTGTTGAAGCCGATCCAGCGCGTGCCGTCGAAGTAGGTGGCGCCGCCGAAGCCCGGGCCCGCGTTGGCGCAGGCCCAGACGCGGCCAGTGGCCGGATCGAGCGTGAGGTCGTTGTTCCAGGAGTCGTACTGGCTGGTGTTCGTGATCCGGTAGCGCTGCCAGAGACCCGTCTGCGCGTTGCGCTTGGCGGCGCCGCCCGAGCCGCTGGCCCAGACGTTGCCCGCCGCGTCGATGCCGAGGTCGTTCGTGAAGCTACCGGGACGCCAGATGCCGAGATCGAGCCAGGCGGTGCCGTTGAAGCGCCAGATGCGGCTGTTGCCGTCGGCCAAGAGCGCCTGGCGATCGCCGAAGGCGTGGAAGGCCCAGATGTCGAGAACGCCGCCGGGTACGGGAGGCTGCGCCGGCGTCACCCAGGTGCCGTCGGTGCGGCGGTAGTCGAGCGAGTAGACGGCGTTGCCCCCGTTGAAGTTCACGAAGCGGATCATCCAGAGATTGCCGGCGGCGTCCAGGCTCTCGCGGCCCGGCATGCCGTACATGCTCCCGGCCGAGTAGGCGAACTCGTGATAGGTCCACTGCTGCGTGGCGGAATCGAAGACCACCACCGAGGCGCCGTTGTCGGCGTCGCCCCAGACCAGGTAGCCGCCTCCCGGCTTCGGCTGCACCTCGACGGCGTTGACCATCCAGACGAGGATGGGCCAGTTGTTGCCACCCTGCGGCGGATTGCCTCCGGTCCAGAAGTGCCAGTCGCTGGTGTCGGGCGTGTGGCGGAGGATGCCGCCCATCGCTCCCCCGAAGCCGAGCAGCGCGAGCCAGAGCTTGCCGTCCGGGGAGATCTCGATGTCGCGGCAGCCGCCGTCGGCGAGCGCCGGATGGGCGGATGCGAAGTTGACCAGGGAGGACGGGCCCGTCGCGAGGCTCATCCGCAGCAGGCCGCGCCAGGTGGGCATCCACAGGCGCCCCTGGGCGTCGAGGGCGAGGTCGCTCACGCGCGTCGTGCCGGTGAGGTTGGGATGGCCGATCACCGGGTAGTCGATGTTGGAGATGTTCAGCCAGCGGTTCTCCGCCTGGATGAACTTGGCGACGCCCCCTTCCTCGAAGCTGGGGTCGTAGCCACAGATCCAGGGGTCGCCGTCGGCGCCGATCCAAATCGTGTCGCAGTAGTCGCCCTGGATGCCCGTGTTGCCGGGTCGATAGTAGCGCCAAGTCTCGACCGGGGGCTGAGCGAGCGCAACGCCCGCCACGAGCCCCAGGGTCATGAGCAATGCCAGCCCTGCCGTCCAACGCTGCATGGGTTCGCCTCCCGAGCTGGGCCGCCCTGCGGCCATTCCGGTGCATGGGGACCGCTCGCTGCGAGGGCGCCGGATTCGGAGCCCTGGTCCTGCCTGCCTAACAGGACGAGCCAAGGCGAGCGGCTGAGACATGAGGGTAGCTTATTCAGCATTCGTTGAATAGTGGATTCCACGAAAACAGGCGATTTCGGAAGTTGATAGTCCGAAATCGCCTGCCTCGGGTTCGTCCGCTTTCTACTAGTGGAGGAGGAGCAGCTTACTGGTGACCAGCTCCGCCCCGGCGCGAAGCCGGAGCAGATAGACCCCCGAAGGTAGGGGGCGTCCGGCCGCATCCCGGCCGTCCCAGGCGAGAGCATGCGTCCCGGCACCGAAGCTGCCGGCCGCCAGCGTGAGGAGTCCGCGCCCCGCCAGATCGTGAACGCTGAGCGCCACGCGGCCCGGGCGCGGGAGCGCGAAGGCGAGCGTAGCGGCCGGCCGCGCCGGGTTCGGCCAGACGCCGAGCGTCACGCCCGCCCCCGGCAGGAGCGGCGCCCCCACGGCACTGGGCTGGCCGAGGAAGCGGTGCACCCTGCCCTGGTTGGAGCCGACCAGCAGGTCCTGGCGGCCGTCTCCGTCCCAGTCCAGGGCGAAGGGCCGCGAGCGCCCCTGGTAGCCGAGCTCGATGGGCTGGCTCAGGCTCTCGCAGGGCCAGCCGACGCTGAAGACGGGCGCCGCGTGGGTCCCGTGATTCGCGTAGTAGTACAGCTCGCCTTCGGCGTTGCCGCAGATGAGGTCCTTGGTGCCGTCGCCGTCGAAGTCGGCCATCGTCGGGCTCGAGTAGCCGAAGGGCACGAGCAGGTCGCCGCTGCCGTCGCTCACGAAGAGGGTGTGCCGGAAGTCCGGCGGCAGCGAACCGCCTTCGTTGAGGTAGAGACGGAGCTTGCCGTCGAGGGCGCCGACGAGCAGGTCGAAGAGGCCGTCCTCGTTCCAGTCGACGACGCAGGGCGTGGCCCGATAGCCCACGTTGAGATCGAACTTGTTTCCCGGCGGGCCGACCTGCACGCGTGCGCCTGTGTCGAAGCGCGGCTGTGCCGCGGTGCCGACGTTGAGGTGGATGTGTACGTAGCCCTCGGAGTCGCCCAGGATCACGTCGAGAAGCTCATCGCTGTTCCACCGCGCGACGCGCGGGAAGAGGCCGAGGCATCAGCCACCGGGGTAGCTGATCTCCGCGCCGCTGAGCAGGCGCAGGTAGTCGTAGTCGCCGAAGCTGGGCGGCATGCCCAGCGCCTCGTTGAGGTAGAAGCGCACCCGGCCCGGATAGAGGCCGCTCCCCTCGCCCACGAGCAGGTCGGGGTAGCCGTCGGTGTTCAGGTCCGCCAGGCAGGGCACCGAGTGCCCGGGGACATGGATTTCCTCGCCGTGAGCGGACAGCAGGACGTTGGCGCCGAACTGCAGCGACGCCGCTGCCGGCTGGGCGGCGAGCAACATGGCGATCATCAGCAGGCCGGTGATGCGCATCGGAAGACCTCCCCGGCGCGAGTTCGCGCCCGGCGAATTATACCACTTCTCGTCGGACCGGGCGCCGGCCCGCAGGCGACTGCTACTTCAGCAGCACCGCGCTGCCGGCGAGGCGCCGGCCGCTGGCCTCCAGGACGAGGAAGTAGCGGCCGCTCGGCAGGTGCCGGCCGGTGCCGTCGCGCCCGTCCCAACTCAAGTGCGATTCGCCGGCCGGGTAGCGCGCCCCATCGACCAGAACGCGCTGCAGGCGGCCGGCAACGTCGATGACGCGCAGCGAGATCAGCCCCGCTTCGGGCAGGGTGAAGCGGATCTCAGTGGCCGGGTTGAAAGGGTTGGGGAAGGCCTGGACGCAGGCGGCCGGCAACGTCGATGACGCGCAGCGAGATCAGCCCCGCTTCGGGCAGGGTGAAGCGGATCTCAGTGGCCGGGTTGAAAGGGTTGGGGAAGGCCTGGACGCAGGCGGCGGTTTCGCTCGCCGGCGGCGTCGGGGCGACCGTGGGCGTCTGGCACTGGAGCGGTGCGAGGACGAGTTCCGCCTCCGGCGTGAGCAGGACGACAGCGTTCCCGGCGGCGGCCACCTGTCGGCAACCGTCCGCGATGTGGCCACCGCCAAGGTGTCGCGGAGCGGTCGGCTCGCTGAGGTCGATCACGTGGAGCCCCTGACTGCCATCCGCCAGATAGGCGATCCGCCCCGCCACGGCCAGCGGACCGTCGCCCATCCCCCCGAGCGGCAGGCTACCGATGATCAGCGGCTGCCTGGGTTCCGAGACGTCGACGAGACCGAGCTCGGGCCAGGCGACGTAGCAGACGTAGTCCTCCATGAAGGCGACGGCCGAGACGGCGCCGCCAGGCTCGAGGCTGGCCAGGAGTTGCGGCGCTTGCGGAGCGCCGATGCCGAGCAGCGCGAGACCGGCGCTCCCGCGGGCGGCGACGGCGAGATCACTCCGTACGGCGACGCCGCCCGAGTTCCCGGACTCGGCCAGCGGCAGGTTGCCCACGAGGACGAGCGCGGAGGGATCGCTGGCGTCGATCACCTGCACGCCCTCCTCCATGGTGTTCACGACGATGTGCTCGCCGGCGAGCGCCAGCCCCGTTGGGGATCCCCAGAAGAAGCAACCTGGTTGCATCAGGAGGCCAGGCTGCGCAGGGTTCGCGAGATCGATCGGGTAGAGGATGCCCGCATGCTCCTGCGCCGCCACGGCGAAGGCGAGATCCTCACCCAGCACCACGGCGTCGAGAGTGCCGGGCGCATCAAGGCTGCCGACGAGGAGTGGCGCGCTCGGATCGCTGAGATCGAGGACCGAGAGCCGTCCGCCGCAGGCCACGGCAAGCTCGCCGCGGGCCGCCAGGCCCTGCGGGTAGTCGTCCAGCGCGAGGCTGCCTAGCAGCGGCGCCGTCGCCCCCTGACCGAGGGCGAGGCAGTCCACACCACTGAGCGTCGCCGCGTAGGCATGGGCGTCTCCGACGGCGATCCCGTAGGGGTAGCCGCCGGCGCTGCCGACAGTGCCGGCGACGGTCGGCTGGGCGGGATCGCTGACGTCGACCGCAAGGAAGCCGTCCTCGCTCACGCCGACCAGCGCCAAGGTGCCGGCCACGGCCACGCAGTGCCCCGCCTGGGGCAGGCCGAGGCTTCCCATCAACGCGGGCGCAGCGGGATCGCTGATGTCAACGAGGTGGAGCCAGGCCGGCTGGCCCGTGCTGACGAGGACCAGATCACCGCTGAGCGCCACTGCCTTCGCCCCGCCTGCCAGCTGGAGATCGCTTAGCCACTCGGGAGCAGCCGGCACGGAGAGATCGAGCACCGTCAGGAGGCCCATCGGGGAAACGACGACGGCTCGCTCGCCGGCGATCGCGAGCGCCCGCGCTCCGCCTGGGATCCCGACGGTGCCGATGTGCGCCGGCTGGGCAGGCGCGGCGACATCGACCACTTGCAGTCCCGCCGTCCCGCTGCACAAGTAGGCGTAAGTTCCGCGCAGGGCCACGCGCGCGCTGAGTCCGGGCAAGGTCAGGCTTGCCAAGACCACCGGGAACTCCGGCACCGCGAGGTCGACAACGGCCACGCCCGCCATGCCCTGGGCGACGAACGCATAGCTGCCGGCAAGGGCAACGCCGAAGGCCGGTCCCGGTGTATCCACGCTGCCGAGGGGCTGCGGGTGCTCGGGATCGGCGAGGTCGAGCACCTGGAGGCCACCCGCTTCGCTGGCGGCGACCGCGGCCAATTCGCCGGCAATGGCGATGTCATAAGGGTCGCCGGGCAGCGAGAGGCTGCCGGCCCAGTGGAGGTACTCCTCATACTGCTCGCAGCCCACGGCCTCCGGCCTGGATAGGAGCAGCAGACCCAGGGCGATACTCACGACGCCCAAGAGGGAGCGTCCCATCTTCGACTCCTTTCCCCTTCCCGTGCCCGTGCCCGTGCCCTTGCCCTCTCCCGTTCACCTTCTCCGAACGGCAGGCCGGTCTCGAGCTGCCAAGGCAGAACCGCACTCAGCGCAGGAGCAGGCACTTCCGCGCGCCGCAGGACTCGCCGCTCAGCGCGATCAAGTAGAGGCCCGAGGGCGCGGGTCGCCCGGCGCCGTCGCGGCCGTCCCAGTCGAGGCGCAGGATGCCCGGCGCCGCGCTGCCGGCGAACAGCGCTGCCAGCGCCCGGCCATCGGGTGCGAGGACGCGCACCGCGTAGGTCCCGGGCTGCTCGACCGCGAGTTCGACACTGAGGCGCGGGTTGGCCGGATTCGGCCAGGGCAGGCCGAGGCGCGCGGCGGGCGGCAGGACCGCCACGTCCGTGGGCGCGCCCTGGAGCAGGTGCACCTTGCCGTCGCCCAGGCCGATGAGGAGGTCGAGCCAGCCGTCCCCGGTCCAGTCGCAGAGGAAGGGCCGCGTACGCGGGGTGCCCGCGTAGTCGATCGGCACCTCGGCCGCCGGCACCCGCAGGGGGTCGCCGAAGAGCGGTGCCGCCGCGCTGCCGATATTGGCGTAGAAGAGGATCTCGCCATTGGTGTTGCCGGTCAGCAGGTCGAGTCGGCCGTCCTCGTTCAGATCGGCGAGGTCCGGGCTCGAGCGCCCGCTCGGCACGAGGAGATCGCCCGCCGCGCCCTGGGCGAAGCTCTCGGCGAGGAAGTCGGGCGCGCTGTCCGTGCCCGTATTGAGGAAGAGGTGCAGCTTGCCGTCGAGAGCGCCGGCGACGAGGTCCCGGCGGCCGTCGGCGTTCCAATCCTTGTGGATCGGCGTCGCGCGCATCCCGACGTCGATCGCCACCTTGCTCCCCGGTGTACCCACCTGCAGGAGCTGGCCGGCGCCGAGCAGGGGCGAGCCCGGCGCCCCCTCGTTCAGGTAGAGCGTGACCGTGCCGTTCGCGCTGCCGACCAGCAGATCGGGCAGCAGGTCCGCGTTCCAGAAGACGACGCGCGGGAAGGCCCCCAGGCACCCCTCGCCGGGAACGGAGAGGTCCTGGCCGGCGGCCTGCAGATGGCTGGAGCCCGCAAAGGCGGGCGCCCCCGCCGTCCCCACATTGAGGAAGACGTGCACGGTCCCGGCGAGGGTGCCGCCGCCCTCCCCCACGAGCAGGTCCGCGAGCCCATCGCCGTTCCAGTCGGCGAGGCAGGGCACCGAATAGCCGCTGACCTGCAGATCGACGCCCCCCGCCTGGACGAGCGTCTCGGCGCCGAGGCTGAGGATCATGGCCGGAGCATTCCCCACCGCGAGCGCGAGGGCCAGCCCGGCGAGAGCAGAGACTGCAATTGCACGTCGCATGCGGCACGCTCCTGGGCGTCCGCGGGGCAATGGGGGTGCCAAGAGCATAGCACCGCGGAGCCGCAAGGGGAATCAGTCCTGCGGGAGGGCCTGCAGCAAGACGACGCTGCGGTCGCCGACGCGGTAGGCGCCGCCCGGCAGCGCGGGGGCGGCCGGCGGCAGGCGCAGGTCCTCGCCCGGCGGCAGGCTCGTGTCGAGCACGCGATGCCAGGCCGCGCCCGGGCCCGGCGGCGGCAGCGCGAAGTCCAGCGGCTCCCGCCAGGCGTTGATGCAGGCGTGCAGGCGCTCGCCGTCGCGCTCCCGGCTCAGAGTGAAGGCGAGGCTGTGCGACGTGGCCGACCAGTCGGGCTGGCCCAGGCGCACGCCGTGCCACTGGATCAGCGTGCCGCCGGCGCCGTCCTCGCGCCAGAAGCGCTCGTCCCGGAAGACGGCCAGGCGCCGCGCGTAGGCGGCGAGTCCGCCCACGAAGGCGTGCAGGGGCGGACCGGTGGCGAGCGGCGCCCAGTCGAGCCAGGCGAGCGGGTTGTCCTGGCAATAGGCGTTGTTGTTGCCCTGCTGGCTGCGGCCGAGCTCGTCCCCCATCGAGAGCATCGGCGTGCCCTGGGCGCAGAGCAGCAGGGCGAGGAAGTTGCGCTGCTGCCGGCTGCGCAGGGCGAGGATCTGCGGATCCGCGCTCCGCCCTTCGACCCCGTAGTTCGCGCTGTAGTTCTCGTTCGTGCCGTCGCGGTTCTCCTCGCCGTTCGCCTCGTTGTGCTTCTGGGCATAGCTGACGAGATCGGCCAGCGTGAAACCGTCGTGGCAAGTGACGAAGTTGATGCTGCGGTTGGCCTCCAGCGCCGGGTTCGCATAGAGGTCCGGGCTGCCGGCCATGCGCAGAGCGACGGCCTTGGCGAAGCCGGCCTCGCCGCGCAGGAAGCGGCGCAGGTCGTCCCGGAAGGGCCCGTTCCACTCGGCGAAGCGCTCGCCCGTGAAGGAGCCCACCTGGTAGAGGCCGGCCGCGTCCCAGGCCTCGGCGATCAGCTTGCTGCCGGCGAGCACGGGGTCCGAGTCGATGGACCAGAGGATGGGCGCGTTCTCGCGCGGCTTGCCCTTGCCGTCGCGGCTCAGCACCGAAGCGAGGTCGAAGCGGAAGCCGTCGACGTGCATCTCGGCCACCCAGTAGCGCAGGCAGTCGAGGATGAGGTGGCGCATCACCGAGTGGTTGGCGTTGATCGTGTTGCCGCAGCCCGTGAAGTTGGCGTAGCGGGCCGGCGTGTCGCCCGCGATGTAGTAGGCGCCGTTGTCCAGACCCTTGAAGGAGAGGGTAGGACCGCGCTCGTCGCCCTCGGCCGTGTGGTTGAAGACGACGTCGAGGATCACCTCGATGCCCGCCTTGTGCAGGGCCTTGACCATGTCGCGGAATTCGTTGACCGGCCCTAGCGGATCCCGCCGCGAGCTGTAGGGCCCGTGCGGCGCGAAGAACGCCAGCGGGCTGTAGCCCCAGTAGTTGAGGCGCCCGGGCGGCGCGTCCAGCGGATCGAAGTGCTGCACGGGCAGCAGCTCCACCGCCGTGACCCCGAGGTCGACGAGGTAGGGGATCTTCGCGATCAGGCCGGCATAGGTGCCGCGCAGCGCCGGCGGCAGGCCCGAGCTCTCGCTGCGCGTGAAGCCGCCCACGTGCAGCTCGTAGATCAGGGTCTCGCCGTAGGGGCGCAGGAGCGGCCGGTCGCCCTCCCAGTCGTAGCCGCGGGCGTCGACCACCACCGCGCGCAAGGCCTGCGCGCAGTTGTCGCCGGGGCGGATCGCCGCGACGCGGTCGTAGGCCGGCCCCATCACGACGGCGCGGGCATAGGGGTCGAGCAGCAGCTTCTCGCCGTCGAAGCGCAGGCCGCGCGAGGGCGCGTAGGGCCCGTGCGCCCGCCAGCCGTAGACCTGCCCGGCGCCGATGCCCTTCACCAGCACGTGCCAGTAGTCCGCCGTCCGGTGCCGGCGCGGATCGAGGCGGATCACGCGCGCGGGCGCCGGATCCTCGGGGCCCTCGAAGAGGAGCAGCTCGAGGCACTGGGCGTGGCGCGAGTAGATGGCGAAGTTGACGCCCCCCGCCTGCAGGCTCGCGCCGAGGGGGTGGCTGCTGCCGGGATGGATGTCGCTGAGCACGCCGCTCTCGCTCCTTCGCTGCGGGCGGGCGAGCCTAGCAGGAACGGCGCGCGAAGGCGAGTCCGATGGCGAGGCTCAGGGCGCGGCCACGGCGCAGCGCGCACTGGCCTGCCGGCTGCTCAGGCCGGCGAGACGGCGGAGCAGGCGCTCGGGACCGCCGCGCAGACCGCCGAAGAGGCCGCCGGCGCCGCGTCCCTCGCCGCCCGCGAGCCAGCGCTCCAGCTCCTGCAGTTCCTCGCGCGTGAGCGGCTCGAGCCGCGCTTCGATCTCCAGCTCGAGCGCGCGGCCCGCCGGCACAGCCGCGGGCAGGGCGAAGGCGAGCCGGCGCGGCGCCGCCAGCGCTTCGGCCAGGGCGGCCGCGTCGGCGCAGCGGGCGCGCGGGCGGCCGCGGGCGTCGAAGAGGGTGTAGCGCGCCTCGAGCAGGTCGTAGAAGATGCGCTCGCGCAGCAGCCCGTCCGCGAGCGCCCGGTCCGGCCAGCCCGCCCGCCGCTCCCAAAGCCGCCAGCGCAGGAGCAGCGCGGCGGGCAGGCCCGCCTCGAGGTCGGCCTGGAGCCTCTCGTCGACGAATCCCGCGAGCGCGATCTCGGCGCTGAGCTCGCGGCCCGCGAGGCGGGCCTCCCCCAGCGCGAGCGCGGGCGCGGCTGCTGCCGGTGGCGCCGCAAACGCGGCCGCGACCGCGAGGAAGAGCAGCGGCGCCCCTGCCCGCGCGCCCCGCATCAGAAGGCGCGCTCCAGCCGCAGCTCGAGGACGGTCTCGTCGCTGCCGTCCAGGGTGCGCAGGATGTTCAGGCGCAGGCCGGCGTCGGCGCTGCCCAGCCCGAGCCCCGCGCTGTCCTTTAGGTCCCCGAGGGCGAACTCGGCGTCCTGGTCCGCCCAGGCCATGCCCGCATCGTAGAGGGCGAACAGCTCCAGCTCCTCGAAGAGGCCCACGCCGTACTCGAGGTTGGCCAGCAGCATGCGCTCGCCGCCGTAGAGCGCCTGAGGGCCCGCGGGATGGGTGACGAGCAGGGACTGGTAGTCGTAGCCGCGCACGCTGCCCAGGCCGCCGAGCAGGAAACGCCGCTGCAGCGGCAGAGCGCCGCGCAGGTTGCTGGCAGCCCTCACCCGCAGGTCCAGGTGCTGCGCTTCAGCCACGGGCACGCGGCTGCGCAGCAGAACTTCTGCGAGGGAATAGCCAAAGTCCCCCCCGATGACGTCCTCGCCCGCCCGCTCCCAAGCCAGGGCCACGTGGTTGAGCGGCGTGCCCAGGCGCAGGCTGGCGAAGACGCTGCGCAGCGTGCCCTCCTCGATGGGCAGGTTCGGCCGGAAGCGGCCGCTGTGCACGGACCACGTGGCGGTGTTGCGCATGGCCTCGTGGTCCTCGCTGCGCAGGCCGGCTTCGACGCGCAGCCACTCGGGCGCCGCGGCGACCAGGCTGGCGGCCGCGCCCTGGCGGCGGAAGTAGTCGCGGTAGTCCTCGCGCAGCAGCGCGACGGCCAGCAGGTTCTCCTCGTCGCCGATGCCGGTGCGCGGCGCGTAGGTGGTGCCGCTGGCGCCCTGGAGCTTGAGCCAGACGCGCTGTCCGGGCACCAGGGGCTGCAGCACCGTGAGGCCGGCGCTCCAGCGTCCGCTCTCGAACCCGTAGGCGATGAGCCCCTGCGCCGAGAGCTCGAAGTCGGACTCGGCCAGGCGCCGGGGCACGAGGCCGAGCACGAAGCCGTCCACGCGCTGGTAGTCGATCTCGACGCCCAGGCTGCCATTGCGGTCCGAGTCAGGATCCCAGCTGGGGAAGGTCGGCGCCCCGCCCTCGCGAGCCAGCTCTGCGCGCAGGCGCCGCCAGGCGGCGTTGTCCTCGCGCCAGTCCTCGCGCTCGTCCCAGCCGCCGGTGACGATCACGGAGACCCAACCGCTCTCGTCCAGGCGGCGGGCCTCCGCGTTCGCGGGATCGATGGCCTCCCACTCGCCCTCCTCGTCCCGCACGATGAAGCGATAGTGGTGGCGACCCGGCTCGAGGGCGAGGCTGATCGCCCAGCACTGCTCCTCGGCCAGGAATTCCATGGGCAGCCGCTGCCAGTCCAGCCAGTCGCCGGTGAGCTGGACCGCTGCATAGCCCTCGTCCGCGTAGCGGAAGTGCACGACGCCGCCTTCCTCGCGCAGCCAGTCGGCGTCCCGCTCGCGGTCTTCGTCCTCCGAGGAATCGATGTCGCGGTCCTCCCGCGCCCAGGCCCGCGCCCAGGCCTCGTCCCAGTCGTCCTGGACCCGCGCCCACCAGGAGCCGGTGTCCTCGCTCGGCGTGGGGACGGGAGTGACGGCAAGCGCCGGGGGCGCGCCCAGGCTGCACAGGAGGACGAGTGCGAAGGGGCTCGGCAGGGCGAGGGCGGCGGCGCGGCGGGTCCAGTGGCTGGTCATGGCGGCACTCCCGGGTCTTGGGTTCCGCACTCCCATCCGCAAGGCCCGGACCCGCTGCGGGCAAGGATCGAGCCGCGTCCGCTTCTCCTTTGCTGTCATCGACTTGTCGCTCTCACTTCAGTCCGGCCCGGAGCCATCCGGGCCCGCCCGGCGTGTGCGCCGCACACGCCCTCGCTGTGCCGGCGACACGCCTCCCGGCTCAGGGCTTGAGCCCCAGCCGTTGCAGGCGCCGGTGCAGGTTGGCGCGGTCCACGCCGAGGGCGCGGGCCGCCGCCGCGACGTTCCCGCCCGCCGCACCGAGTGCGGCGCCGATTGCCTCCCGCTCGCAGGCCTCCAGACGCGCGGCGAGGCTCCCGGGCGGCGCGGGCCCGGGCGCCTCGGCCTCAGCGCCGGCGAGCAGCGGCCGGAGGGCCGGCGCGTCCACCTGCTCGCCGTCGACCATGATCACGACCCGCTCCATCGCGTTGCGCAGCTCGCGCACGTTGCCGGGCCAGGGTTGGGCGGCGAGCAGGGCCAGCGCCGCCGGCGTCAGGCGGCGGGCGGGCCGTCCGTAGCGCGCGCAGAACTGGCCGAGGAAGTGCGCGGCGAGCTCGGGGACGTCCTCCGCGTGCTCGCGCAGAGGCGGCACGGCGAGGGGCAGCACCTTCAAGCGATGGTAGAGGTCGGCGCGGAATGCGCCGGCCGCCATGAGCGCTTCCAGGTCGCGGTTCGTGGAGGCGAGCACGCGCACGTCGAGGCGGATCGTCCCCTCGCCGCCCAGGCGCTCCAGCTCGCCCTCCTCGAGCACGCGCAGCAGCTTGGCCTGGGTCGTGGGCGCGAGGTCGCCGATCTCGTCGAGCAGGAGCGTGCCGCCCTGCGCGCGCTCGAACTTGCCGCGGCGGCGCTGGATGGCACCGGTGAAGGCCCCCTTCTCGTGGCCGAAGAGCTCGCTCTCGAGCAGCTCGCCGGGAATCGCCGCGCAGTTCACGCTGACGAAGGGGCCCGCCCGCCGGGGGCTGCCCGCGTGCAGGGCGCGGGCCACCAGCTCTTTGCCGGTGCCGTTCTCGCCCGTGATCAGCACGCGCGCTTCGCTCGCCGCGCCGCGGGCCACGGCCTCGCGCAGGCCCCGCATCGCGGCGCTCGCGCCGAGGATCTCGCCCGTGGCGCCGAGGGCTGCGCGCAGGCCGGCGTTCTCCTCGCGCAGCTCCCGCCGCTCGAGCGCGCTGGCCACCGAGACCAGCAGGCGGCTCGCCTGGATCGGCTTCTCGAGGAAGTCGAGGGCGCCCAGGCGCAGGGCGCTGAGCGCGGTCTGGATCGTGCCGTGGCCGCTCATCATGATGACGGCCGGGGGCGCGCTCTGCGCCGCGAGCTCCGCGAGGTAGGCGAGACCGTCCGCGCCCGGGAGCAGCACGTCGAGCAGGACGAGCTCGGCCGCCTCCTCGGCGAGCAGCGCCCGCGCTTGGGCGGCATCGGCGGCGCCGCGCACGCGGTAGCCCTCGTCCGCGAGGACGCCCGCCAGCAGCTTGCGGATGTTCGGCTCGTCGTCGACGACGAGGATGAGCCCTTCAGGCACCCTGACCTCCTTCGGCGGCGAGCGCCGGCGCCTCGCCGGCCGGCAGCGCGAGGGTGAAGCGCGCGCCGCCCGCCGGCAGCGCGAGGGCCGTGAGCTGCCCGCCGTGATCCTCCACGATGCGCCGCGCGATGGCCAGCCCCAGGCCCGTGCCGGCCGCCTTGCTCGTCACGTAGGGCTCGAAGAGCGCCTCGGGATCGCCCGCGAAGCCGGGCCCCTCGTCGTCCAGCTCGAGGCGATGCCAGCCGGCCTGCCGGGCGTAGCGCAGGGTGAGCGCGCCGCGCTCACCCATCGCCTCGCCCGCATTCTTGACGAGATTGGCCAGCGCCTGCCGGAGCTGGCCGGGATCGGCCGCGAGCGGCACGGCCGTCGGCCAGCCCACCCAGCGGGCCCGGAAGCGCTCGGCAGGCAGATAGAGAGCGATCACCTCCGTCAGGAGCGCGCGCAGCTCGAGCGGCTGCGGCACCGGCGCCGGCAGGCGGGCGAAGAGCGAGAACTCGTCGGCGAGGCGGGCGAGGTTGGCCGTCTCCTCGAGCACGGCGGCGATGCTCTCGCTGACGGCCGGATCCGCGCTGCGCCGCTCGATGCGGTGCATGGCGAGCGTGATCGGGGTGAGCGGGTTCTTGATCTCGTGCGCGAGACGGCGGGCGATGCCCTGCCAGGCGGCCAGGCGCTCGGCGCGGAGGCGGCGCTCGCGGCTCGTCGCCAGCTCCTCGCCCATGCGGTTGAAGGCCCGGACCAGCTCAGCGAGCTCGTCCCGCGCCTTGACTCTGACGCGGTGTTCGAGATCGCCGGCGGCGATGCGCTCGGTGCCGCGCACCAGTTCGGCGAGCGGGGCCGCGATCTGGCGCGCCAGAATGTAGGAGAGCCAGAGCGAGGCCGTCAGCAGCACGGCGCCGAGGAGGGTGAGCGTGAGGAGCAGGGCGCTGCGGAGGAACTCCTGGTAGGCACCCGCCAGCTGACGCTGGCGACGACTCCCCTCGGCGACGGCGCCCAGGGCGGCGTCGAGATCCGGCGCCAGGGGCATGGCAACGAGCAGTCGGCCATCGGAGCCACCGGCCGCGAGCACCACGGTGCGGCCGCCGTCGTGGAGGATCCGCGCGCTGCCCGGTTCGGGCTGCTCGTCGATCTCGGCCGCGAGCAGGGCCTGCAGGGAGTCGCTGCCGCCCAGCGCGCTGCCATCGCGCAAACGCCAGGCGAATTCCCGGGTGGCGGCAGGCGTCCGGCCGGCGGCGAACTGGGCGGCCAGCGTATCGGCGTGCGCCTTGGCCATCCCCTTCTCCCGCTCGAGCGCCCCGCGCGCGAGAGCGAGCGAGCTCTCCATCGCGGCGCTGAGGCCCGGGCTCTCCAGATAGGAGAGCAGGCGCTGACTCATCCGCCAGTTGAGCGCGAGCAGCGCCAGGGCCGGCAGGAGCGAGCTGAGCAGGAAGAGGACGAAGAGGCGTCGCTGCACGCGGAACCCCCGAGCGACCGGCGCCGCCGGCCGGCGCCAGCCTAGCACAGGGCGCCGGCGCTCGCCAGAGCAGGGCTTGACGCCGCCGCCCGCACGGCCGACATTGGCCGCTTGTCCAGCCTCCGGAGGGCGCCATGTCCATCCGCAACATCGCGATCATCGCCCACGTCGATCACGGCAAGACCACCCTCGTCGACCAGGTGCTCAGGCAGTGCCACGTCTTCCGCGAGGGTCAGGAGGTGCAGGAGCGCCTGCTCGACTCGGGCGACCTCGAGCGCGAGCGGGGCATCACGATCCGCTCCAAGAACATCGCGGTCAACTGGGGCGAGCTGCGCATCAACCTGATCGACACGCCGGGGCACTCGGACTTCGGCGGCGAGGTGGAGCGCGTCCTGAAGATGGCCGACGGCGTCCTCCTTCTAGTCGACGCCTTCGAGGGCCCGATGCCGCAGACGCGCTTCGTGCTCCAGAAGGCGCTCGAGCTGCGCCTGAAGCCGATCGTCGTCATCAACAAGGTGGACCGGGCCAACGCCCGCCCGCTCGAAGTGCACGACGAGGTGCTGGAGCTCTTCATCGACCTGCATGCCCACGAGGACCAGCTGGACTTTCCCACCGTCTACGCGGCGGGCCGCGAGGGCTGGGCGGTGCGCGAACTCGCGGATCCGCGTCGCGACCTGACGCCCTTGCTCGAGATGATCGCGACGGAGATTCCGCCGCCGCCCGCGGTCGCGGGGCCCGCGCAGCTGCTCGTCACCGCGCTCGACCACAGCGACTACGTCGGCCGCATCGGGATCGGCCGCGTCTTCCGGGGCGAGCTGGCCGCCGAGCGGCCCCTGGCCGTGATCAAGCGCGACGGCAGCGCACGGAGCGCCGTCGTGAAGCAGCTCTACATCTTCGACGGCCTCGGCCGCCGGCGCGTGGAGAGCGTCGAGTGCGGGGACATCTGCGCCGTCGTCGGTCTGCCCCCGGTGGAGATCGGCGACACCCTCGCCGACCCCGCCGCCCCCGAGCCGCTGCCCCTGATCGCCGTCGACGAGCCGACCCTGACGATGAACTTCCTGGTCAACACCAGCCCCGGCTACGGCCAGGAGGGGCGCTACTCGAGCAGCCGCCAGCTGCGCGAGCGGCTCTACAAGGAGACCGAGCGCGACATGGCGCTGCGGGTCGAGGACACGCCGAGCGCGGACACCTTCCGCGTCGCGGGCCGGGGTATCCTGCACCTGTCCATCCTCATGGAGAACATGCGCCGCGAAGGCTACGAGTTCATGGTCGGCCAGCCGCGCGTGATCTACAAGGAGATCGCCGGCCGCAAGGCCGAGCCGGTCGAGGTGCTCACCGTCGACGTGGCGGCCGAGCACGCCGGCACGGTGATCGAGTACCTGGGCACGCGGCGGGCCGAGCTGGTGCGCATGGACCAGCGCGAGGGACGCAGCCTGCTCGAGTTCCACGTCCCGAGCCGCGGGCTGATCGGCTTTCGCAGCCGCATGCTCAAGGCGACCTCGGGCGAGATCGTCCTCAGCCACCGCTTCTTCCAGTACGAGTACTTCAAGGGCTCCGTCCCCCAGCGCGCGACGGGCAGCATCATCTCCCAGAGTGCGGGGCCGGCCGAGGCCTACGCGCTCGACGCGCTGCAGGATCGCGGGCGCTTCTTCGTCGAGCCGGGCGAGCGGCTCTACGTCGGCCAGATCATCGGCGAGAGCAACAAGGAGGGCGACCTGCTGGTGAACGCGCAGAAGTCGAAGAAGCTGACGAACATGCGCGCCGCTGCCTCCGATCGCAACCTCAAGCTGGCACCAGCCGTGAAGCTCAGCCTCGAGGAGTGCCTGGAGTACCTGAACGCGGACGAGCTGGTGGAGATCACGCCGAGGAGCATCCGCCTGCGCAAAGTCCTCCTCGACGAGAACGACCGCCGGCGCGCCTTCAAGAGCGCGACCGCCGAGACGGTCTAGACGACCGCGTCGGGCACTTCCCTGCAGCCACGCTGACAGGCAAACCGCGGGGCGCGGATCGTGACCGGAGCGCCATCGTCAGCCGCCCGTTTTCGCGGCGCCGGCCTGCGTTCCGGGCGGACACGCGCCGCCAGGTGCGCTATACTCGCCTTGCCACGTGGAAGCGCGGGAGGTGGACGATGGGAAGCACTCGGCGCGGGGATGCGCTCCGCGCAGCGACGAGCGCGCTGCGCGCTCTCACCCTGACAGTCACGATCATCGCCGTCGGGGTCGCGGGCGCGCCGGCGGCCGGCATCGACTACGGCGACTACGCCCACCGCGCCGGCTGGGCGGCCCTGCCGGGGGCGGTCTGGGATCTCGCGCCGCTCGGGGAAGCCTTCCTGGCCGCGGACGAGGTCGGCCTCCACCTGCTGGACCTCAGCCTGCCTCAAGCGCCGCAACTCATCGGCGAGTATCCCCTGTCCGGCGCGCGCAGCCTGGCCGTCGCCGGCGAGCGGGTCTACGCGATCGACGGCGAGGGCCTGCGCGTGTTCAGCTACGCCGATCCCCTCGCGCCGGTGCTGCTGGCGAGCCTGAGCTTGCCGTCACCCGGACTCGACATCGAGGTCGCGGGCGGCCTGGCCTGCGTGGCGGCCGACACGGCGGGCGTCTACGTCATCGACATCGGCGACCCGCAGGCGCCTTTCCTGCGCGCGCACTGGGACACGCCGTACCGCGCCGTCGATCTCGCGGTCGCCGCGGGTCACGTCTTCGTGGCCGACCGCCACTCGCTCGAGGTCTTCGCGCTGCCCACGGGCCGGCGCGCGAGCGCCGATCTCGGGCGCCCCGACGCCAGCTTGCACGCCGTGGCCGTGGCGGGCGACTACGCCTACCTGATCGACATGAATTTCGGCATCATGGTCTTCGACATCAGCGTGCCGCTGGCGCCCGCCTACGCCGGACAGGTGGAGGGATCGGGCGATGGCGGCATCCTCGTCGCCGGCGACCGGCTCTACAGCGGCAGCTCCCCGGGCCTGATGATCTTCTCCCTCGAGAAGCCGGCGCGGCCGGCGCCGCTCTGCGCCGTGAACAGCACGGGCGTCCCGGTGGCCCTCGTCGCCGCGGGGGAGCACGTCTATGCGGCGATCCCAGAGCGCGCCCAGATCGACATCCTCGACTGCGTGCCGCCGGCGGAGCCGCTGCCGCTGGACGAGCTCGTCACCTACGACTTCTCCACCGACCTGGACCTGGCCGCCGACGGCTACGCCTACGTCGCCTGCGACTTCGACGGCCTGGCGATCATCGATGCGCGCGACCCGACGGCGCTGGTTCACCAGGGCTACGTGGCGGGTCTCGACCGCGCGGTGGAGACGGTGATCCAGGGCGAGCTCGCCTACGTCGCGGCCAGCTACGACGGCTTCAGGATCGTCGACATCAGCGAGCCCGACGGCGCCCAGGTGATCGGCGGGCTGCCCCTGGGCGGCTACACGCCGGCCTTGGACGTGGCTGGCGGCCTGGCCTTCGTCGCCGATCAGACGGCCTTGCGCGTCATCGATGTCAGCGAGCCGAGCGCGCCGGCGCTCCTGGGCAGCTACGGCACGTCCCACCTGGTGACGGCGGTGAGCGTGATCCGGCCCGGCGCCCGCGTGGCCCTCGCCGACGGCCTCCAGATCCAGGTCCTCGACGTCGGACAACCGAGCCAGCCGATCCTGGCCCAGACCCTGCCCTTGCCCGCGCACGGTTTGGTCCTGGCGGGCGACCTGCTCTGCGCGCTGGGCACCCCCGGACTCTGGACCTTCCGGGTCGAGCCCGACGGCGCGTTGACGGCTCTGGGCAGCCTGCCGCTGCCCGGCTACCCGACGACCGGCGACATCCTGAACGGCGTGGGCTACTTCGCACACAACAGCGGCGGCCTGCAGATCGTGGACTTGCGGGAGCCGGCGCAGCCGCTGACCCTCGGCAGCATTCCGCGCTGGCCCGGGGGCGCGGCGGTCCGGGACGACGCCCTCTTCGTCGCCGACTTCTGGGGCCTCGCCAGCTATCCGCTGCACGACACGGCCACGGCAGTGCCGACGACGCCCGCAGCGGGCCCGCAGCTCCTCGCGAGCTACCCCAACCCCTTCAACCCGACGACCCTGCTCGGCTACCGCCTGCCCGCTGCCCCC